>CAIUDO010000336.1 GCA_903897935.1 uncultured Pseudomonadota bacterium | reverse complement strand
TCGGGGCAAGCGCCCGTCTTGATGGACAGCAGCGTGGACCACTGCACCGCGCTCGGGTCGTGGTGGGCGCGGTGTACGAGCGCCGCCTCCAGCACGAGGTCGAACAGCGGGCGGTCGAACATAGACGCGACGAGCGCGCGCGAAGGGGGCATACGAGCTCCGGAAGGCCGAGGCGGCGCTGGACGCGCCGGCTCGATCAAGGGGTGGCGCCGTGGTGGTTGTGGAACACGTGGACACGCCCGCCGCCGGTGCTCATGCCGGTCGGATCGCCGACGACCACGTCTACGCGGCCGTCGCGATTGGCGTCGCGCGGGACCGCTGGGAGCGCGCTGCCGAACGTGCCGCCTTCTTCGCCGCCGCTCAGCCCGTAGGCGGCGAGGTCCTCGACGTCGCCGGTGCCCAGCCACGCCATCGCGGGCAAGATGTAGAGCTCGCCGGCGTCGCGGTCGGGGTTGAGGTTCATGGAGACGATGACGTCGCCGACGCCGTCGCCGGTCCAGTCGCCGGTGCCCCGGATCTTGCCGATGTTGACGACGCCGCTCCCGGCGTCGATCCGCTCGGTGGCGTCGCCCGGCATCGCGAAGCCGCCCGCGCGCAGGTCGGCGTCGCCGGTGAGCACGAGCACGTCGTCCGTCGCGTCCATCGTCATCCAGATCTCGGCGTCGCCGTCGCCGTCCGCGTCGGGCGCCGCGCCGACGACGCGCCCGAGCAGGTCGTCTTGCACGGTGCCGAACGCGAGGCGGGTGGACGTGCCGTCGAAGCCGACGAGGTAGCCCGAGTAGTTCGACGGGCGGCCCCAGATGACCCACACGATGCCTTCATCGCGGGTCGCCGCCTCGGCGTAGCCGTCGCCGACGAGCAGATCGTCGTACCCGTCGCCGTCGACGTCGACGTCGCCGTGGGCGTTGGCGGCGAACGTGGACGTGCCGCCGCGGGGCGGGGTGGCGCCGGGCCCGCACCCGCGCACGGTGGCGCCGGCCGGGACTGGGCCGCAAAGGTCCATCCACACCATGTCGGTGTCTTGCAGGGTCATCGCCCCGCGCGACGCCGCGCTGCCGTACTGCAGCACCACGTAGTTGTAGGGCACGGACAGATCGGCGCTCCACGACGCGGCGTCGATCAGGCCGTCGCCGTCGAGGTCGCCGCCGCCGACGCCCTGGCCGACCTGCGCGTCGTCGAAGCCGGTGATCGTCCACGCCGCGGCGTCGATCGACTCGAGCGCGACGTCGTCCCCGGCGAACGCGTACATCCGGCCCGAGCCCGCGGTGACCCCGGGCGCGCCGACCAGCAGCGTGGTCTCGCCGACGTCGAGCGCGTCGTCGGCGACCCACAAGCTGGTGCCGAACGCGTCGGTGGCGCCGCTGCCTTCGATGATCCACGCGGCGGCGTCGACCGTGTCGCCGAACGACCACGTCTCGTTGAGGAAGACGGACACCCGGCCCTTGCCGGTGGAGCCGGACACGGTCCACGCGGGCGAGCCGACCACGAAGTCGCCGAGGGCGTTGCCATCGAGGTCGCCGATGTCGAGGGACGTGCCGGTCTTTTCGGTGGCCTCGTACGCCTCGAGCGTGAGGTCGGGCTCGTAGGTCGCGTCGATGCCGTCGTCGATGACGCCGTCGCAGTTCTCGTCGACGCCGTCCCACGACTCCGGTGAGCCGGGGTTCACCGAGGCGAGGGCGTCGTCGCAGTCGGAGCCGCCGTAGGTGGCCGAGCCGTAGCCGTCGCCGTCTTGGTCGAAGTCGTCGCGGCCGTCGCAGTCGCTGTCGGTGCCGTCGTACGGGGTGTCGACCGCGGCGGGGTTGATGGTGGGGTCGACGTCTTGGCAGTCGCCGCCGCCGGCGTCCGGGTCGACGTTCCACGCGACGGTCTCGAAGCCGTCGCCGTCTTGGTCGAAGTCGTTCACACCGTCACAATTGGCGTCGACGCCGTCGTACCACTGCTCGGTGGCGGCGGGGTTCACCTCGGGATCCGCGTCGTCGCAGTCGGTGCCGCCCGCGGCGACCGCGGCGAAGCCGTCGTTGTCGGCGTCGTCGTCGACGAGGCCGGTGAGGGTGCACCGGACGTCGGCGGCGTCAGGGTCGTCCGACTGAACGACGAGCTCGCTGGTGAACGAGCCGAACGAGGTCGGCTGGAAGACGACGGTGAACTGGAGGCGGCTGCCAGGAGCGATCTCGACGGGCACGGTGGCGTTTGCGGAGAATGGCAAGCCGACGGTGACGGCCAGAACGGAGAGATCGCCGTTGCCGTTGTTCTCGAGGGTGTAGGTCTCGGTGTTGGTGCTGTTGACCGGGACGGTACCGAAGTCGAACTGGCATGGTTCGACCGAGATGTTGCCGATCGCGCCGCCGCCGGTGTCTTCGACCTGGGGCAGCGGCTGGGTGCCGCCGCCGAAGCAGCCGGTGAGCAAGGCGAGCGCCAAGGCGGGGCGTGGGATCGGCATGGGGACGGGGCCTCCGGCGCGTGCACGATGCCACACGGCCTTCCTTCGAGCTATCCCCGTAGCGCAACGAGCGCATGGAGGGCGGGTGCGGGGGCTGATCGTGGCGCTGCTGGTGGGCTGTTCTACGCCGTGCGAGCGCCTGTGCGACGCGCGCGCGGCGGCGTTCGAGCCGTGCCTGGGTGCGTGGCAGTATCAGTGGGACGAATTCCTCGCTCAGGACGCGAAGGACTACGCAAACGAGTGTCGCGCGGCGATGCGGGTCGAAGAAGACGCGGCGTCGGATCCGGAGCTGCTGATCCTGCACGAGACGTGCGATGCGTTCATCGCCGCGCACGAAGCGGCGGGTGGGGACTGCGACCGGCAGTGGGCGTTGTTCGAAGAGGCGACGCAGACGCTCCCGTAGGAGCCTGCAGCGTAGGCCGCTTTGCGGCCTACGCTGGCTCCGAAGTCGTCACATTGGATCGACCTGACCCCTTGTGGTGCAAACGGCGCGCGATTCCTCCGCCCCGCCTCCCATTCGCGGAGCCCGTCAGGCCGGGGCGCCGAACGGCGGTGCGAGGGCTGTCTGGAACGGCTGGGTGACGACCTCGCCGCTCCCGACGCACAGGGAAGCGACGTCCACGTCCCCCTCAGTCAGGGACGCCAGAGACGCAGAGCATGTGGGGCACGTTGGCAGATGGTCCGCCATGTACCTGCCTACTTGGTGCGGGCGCCGCAACTCCACGACGGCGGTTTCGGCGTGCGCGCACAGCCTCACCGCGCGCGCCATACCGGCCGCGGCGACCACGTCGCCCTTGCGCGCGTAGATCGCCCCTGTCGCCAAGTCGATGATGAGGCCGATGAAGCCGGTGAACAGGATGTCCATGATCAGCCAGCCCCACAGGATGCGGCTGTGGTCGCGGTCCTCGGGTGCCTTCGCGCCACTGAAGATGAGGGCACAGCCGGGTGAGATCGCGATCCCGGCGAGCGCTGCGTGCGTGAAGAGCTGTCGACGTTCCATGGTGCCTCCGTGTTCCGGCGTTGTGCCGGCGCCCCGGTGGCTACACTGGCGCCGCCTCGATGGCGCCATTCCCAATGGATGCTTTTCGCTGATTAGCTTTGAGTATCCTTCGCTTAGCGGCAGCTTGCCGAGGTGTTGGCCGGCTCAGCAAACACCCCGTGGCCTCACGTCGGTCGCGGCGCGTCAGCTCGGATCGCGCAGGAACTGCTCGAGCTGACGCTCTCCGAGCGGCGTGAGGAAGCTCTCGGGGTGGTACTGCACCCCGTGGATCGGCGCGTCGACGTGGCGAACGCCCATCAACACCCCGTCGTCCGCCCACGCCGTCGCTACGAGCTCGGCCGGCAACGTGCGCGGATCCACCGCCAGCGAATGGTACCGTCCAACCTCGATCGTGTCCGGCAACCCGCGGAACAGACCGGCCCCGTCGTGCCGCACCAGCGACACCTTGCCGTGCCGTGGCGCCGGCGCGCGCACCACCGACGCCCCCATCGCCACCGCGAGCGCCTGATGCCCGAGGCACACCCCGAGCGTCGGCGCCCGGGCCTTCACCGCGGCCTGCGCGAGCGCCAACAAGACGCCCGACGCCTCCGGCCTGCCCGGGCCCGGCGACAACACGATCCGGTCCGGTTCGAGCGCGAACACGCCTTCGACCGTGATCGTGTCGTTCCGATACACGAGGACCTCGGCGCCGCGCGCCCGCAGCGCCTGCACCAGGTTGAACGTGAACGAGTCGTAGTTGTCGAGCAGCAGGACGCGCATGAGCCGTTCGTACGCCGGTCTACCCGGTCAGG
>CAIUDO010000335.1 GCA_903897935.1 uncultured Pseudomonadota bacterium | reverse complement strand
GGGAGCGGGTCGGAGACGAGCTGGTCGATCTTGTCCCATAGCAACGCGGCGCGGTCGCCGGGGAACGCGGCGATCTCCCGCATGCAGCTCGGCTTGATGGTGAGCTGGCGCCGACTCATCGCTCCTCCACGACGAGACCGAGTTGGTCGGTGAGGAGCGCCGTCACTGCCGAGGCGACATGGAGCGGCACCCGCCACCGCGTCGCCTGCACGGCGTCACCCGCGGCCTCGGCCTGGAGCGACAGCCAACGGTACTCGGCGCGAGGCAACCAGGCGGGGATCATCAAGAAGGCGTGCCCTTCCAACCGCTCCACTTCGACGGTCGGTCTGGCGCCGGCCTGGCGTGACAGCGCGAAGCGCGCCCGGTCGGCCTCATCGAAGGAGAGATCCACGAACGGGGTCGTTGCGGGCGAGCCCTCGCCCGAGGTCCACGCGCGGCAGTGGCCACGGAGCGACGTGCGGGCCCACCACAGGCGGGCGGTCGTGGCGCCCCGCCGCCAGCCGGGCCGGTCGCCGTCCACCACCCAGCCGCGCCACTCCAAGGGCCCGTCCCGCTCGAGCGATGCCGGAGGCTTGGCCTCCCAGGCGAGTCGATCGTCGAGCCGGGCGAGGAAGGCGTCGTCCGCCCGCGGCGCGCGGTCGAGCCCCGCCCAGGTCTCGGGGGGGAGCACACGACCTCCGAGCGACGCGACCGCACCCGCGATCTCCTCCTGCCAAGGAACGGTCCGAGTCGCGCCCCGAGCTGTGGGAGGCACTCTGAGCACGTTCGCCAGATCGGCGGTGGACAGGCTGGAGAACATGCGGGCGGCACCGTTCATGAGCGGTACGGCGCGCAGCGGCGTCGCCCACAGCACGCCGCCGGGGGCCAGGACCAGATCGCCCTCGCGCACGAGCGTGTCCGCCAGCGCCGCAAGGCGTTCGGCGTCGACCTCCGCGACCGGCGCGACGAGGCGGTGCACTCGGTCGAGGGTCACCGAGCGCAGCGCCTGGCCGCGGGCGTGGACCTCCGCGCGCAGCATCGCGCACAAGCCCTCGTCGGAGCCCGGATCGGCGCCCAGGCGCTGGTGCAACCTTCCTGCCGCAGTGGTTGCGTCGAGTAGGGTGAGCGTCATCCCAGTCCCTCCGCAAGGGCGGCGAGCAGGGCCTCGAAGCCGTCGCCAGCGATCGCCTCCCCAATGTCCCAGGTCGGGCGCCGCAGACGGTTTCCCCGGCGGTGGGTCGTCCACAGGACGCCGTCGGAGACGATGGCTTCGCGGACCTGGGCCACGGCACAAGCGTAGTCTACGGCGTCGACGCCGCCGCTCAGTGTTGCTTCCAGATCGGCCGTCAGCACCAGCACGCGAGCGGTGGACCGCCGGATCGCGCCTTCGTCGCGCTCATCGACGACCAGCCGCCAGGCCGCGAGGCCGTCCTCGGCGTCGGTCGAGGCGGCCGCGACCAGCTCGTCCAGCGCGTAGCCGAGCAGCGCACACACCGGAGCGAACCAGTGAGGCACGAGGGTGAGCCAAGCGCCGCGCCGACTGCGCACCAGGGACTCCCGCTGTGCCCACAGCGCAGCGAGCCTCTCCCGGACCTGCTCCACCGAGGGGCGATGGTCGTGGGGGAGCACCTCGTGCCCCAGCTCGGCCAGGTCGACGACCAGGTCGGCTACGCGCGCGCGGGCGCGGTCATTGACCATCTCCAGGGCCGTCGTGAGCTCGACGCCTCCATCGGCGTCGGCGTGGGTCGTCGCCAGCGGAACCGAGCGCAGGACCCGCCAGGACAGTGTCACCGGCCACCCCGGTGGTGCGGTGACAGCGAGGGTGTGGAGGTCTGACGCGCCGTTGGGCGAGCGATCCGGGCGGACCGACCATCCCGCGCCAATCGCTCGTACCGCGGACCTGGCCACCTCGAACAGCATCGTCGTGGTCCGGACCTCGGTGCGCGGGTGGACCAGCGCGCAGGCCCAGCGACCTACGGCCAGGTTGCCCGTCGCGATAAGGGCCTCGGCGCCGTGCGGCAGGGCCAGGTGCTCCATTCCAGAGGGGCCGTGCAGGAACAGCCGGGGAGTCTCGTCCTCGTCGTTCGGGAGCCCCGTCACCCGGATGATCACGTCGTGACCCGCCTCGAACACCGGGTAGGGTTCGCCGCGCGGGGTGGTCCGCCATGCGGCCGGGGGGACCAGGGCCCACTCCAGGAGCGGCCAAGCTTCGCCCACGCCCAGGCCGAAGGCCTGCAGCGACGCGCGTGTCGTCGCGGAGGGCGGCGCGCCCAAGTCCACGGTCCACAAGCGCCAGCCGTCGGTGAGTGCTTGGCCGACCGCTTCGTCCCCGGAGCCGGGGGGAAGCAGGAGCCGGTAGACCTGGCCGAGGGCGAGGACGCTGCCCACCTGCCGTTGCCCGACGCCGCTTGCGTCGACGCGGAACAGGGTGACCTCGCCTGTGGGGAGCGCCTCGACGGCCAGCCGCTCGAGCCCGAGATCCTCCTCGTCCTCGAAGCCCACCGCCACCCAGCGCCACGGGCCTCCGCCCGGAGCCATCGCCAGCGACGTGGGCCTCTGGCGTGCGTTGGCGGCGAGCAGGAGGCCTTCGCGGCTGTGCGCGTCGACCACCCGGAGCTTCTTGACGAACGAGGGCAGGCCGTCGAGCGGTCCGATCTCCAGGTGCAAGCCCCCCGCCTCGGGGCCGAAGCAGACCAGACGGGCCTGCCAGCCGTCGGCGACGGTCGAGTCCTCCTCGTCGTCCGAAGACGGGCGACCCTCGAAGAAGGCGTCGATGCGCCGCTCCAGGCGCGCGCCCTGCTCGTCGAGGCCGGCGCGGCCGTCGACCACGCGGCGGCCCAGTGTGCGCTGAGGTCGGGGGCGGCGGGCGAAGTCGGCGGGCCCGAGGACCTTCGTGAACGCGGCTACGACGCGCAGGTCATCGGCGGCGTCGAGCGGCACCACGATGTCGGGGAAGCGCTCCTTGTCGGGGTTGGCCGACACCAGCCGGATCTCCGGCGCGTTCCGGTCCCAGCGCTTGATCGCGTAGCTGCCCGTCTCCGGGTCGTGGAACGCGCCGCGGACCAGCACCACGGGCCGGTCGCTGCCCGCGTCGTAGGCGATCCCCTCGTGGAAGGCGAACTCGAACACGACCCAATCGCCGTCTTCGATGGGCCGCGCCCCGCCGTCCATGCTGCGGCCCTTCACGCGGGCGACGAACATGCGCCGGTTCAGCGGCTTTCCGAGCCGCTCGACCCGCAGCCAGCCCGTGGGCTCGACGTGCTGGGGCTCGGCG
>CAIUDO010000334.1 GCA_903897935.1 uncultured Pseudomonadota bacterium | reverse complement strand
CGTCGAGCACCTCCAGCGTGTTCTCTTCACAATTCGCGAACACGAGCGCGGGGTCGAGCGCGCGGATGCGGGCCGGGTCGGCGTCTTTGGTGCCTCCGACGCGGGCACACGTCGCGCGGGCCCGCGGGGGGCGGACGCAGAAGTTGGTGATCCCGGCGACGCGAGGTCCGACGCCGAGCGCGAACAACGTCTCCGTGGTGGACGGGACGAGCGAGACGAAGCGCCCATCGGGGGGAGCGGGGTGGTGGGCGCGCCCACGGGCGTCGCGGAGCTCGGTGGCCATCGGGGCAGCGTACGCCGGCGCGCGCCTTCCTGTCTCGGCGCCGATCGGCTATCGTTGCGGGATGTTCGGTCTCGCGCGGTACCTGCCGCTCCTCGTCATCATAGGTTGCTCCGCCGTTCCGGTCGCGCGCTCGCCGGAGCCGGTGTTCGAGCGTCTCCCGGTGGTGCAGCGCGCCCGCGACGCGTCGCCGAGCCCCGACCCACGCCGGCGCGCTGCGCGGGTCGCGATCGACACGCTCGCGCCCGCTGCGGCGCTGTCGCCGGGCTTCGAAGACGAGGTGTTCCGGGCGTTATCGGCGCCCGGGATGCCGCGCCTCGTGCCGAGCGCGCGGGACGCGAAGGCGGTCGACAAGGTGCGCCGCCGGCATGGGGCCAGCCCGCTCACGCTGGGTGTTCCGATGGTCGAGAGCCGCTTTCGGACCGATCTGGTGTCGCCGGGGTGCGCCGCGGGGCCGTGGCAGCTGCTGCCCGAGACCGCGCGCACGCTCGGGCTCGAGGTGTCCGGCTGCGTGCTCGCGGGCGAAGAAGACGCTTGGACCCCGGAGTCGGGCGCGGTGCCGTCGCGGTTCTCCGGGTACCGGAGCGACGGCGCGTGCCGGATCGTCTCCTGCGCGGTCGACGAGCGGAAGGACCTCGCGCGCTCGTCCGACGCCGCCTTGCGCTACCTGCTCGACGCCGGATCGAGCCGCGCGGCGCGCGCGCACCCGCAGCGGGACCTCCTCCAGCTCATGGCGTACAACGCTGGTCCTGCTCGGATGAGCTGGTGGGTCGAGGAGCACCCGGACGATCCGATTGGGGCGCTCGCGGCGTGCGCGGGCTCGGAGTGTGGGCTCGCGGCCGAGCACGCCCGGTTCCCCGCGCGGGTGGTCGCGGGCGCGGCGCTCGTCGCGTGCGGGGCGCTCGGCGACGCCGGGTGGACCGGAACGCCGCTCTGCGACGCGATGGCGACGGCGGGCCTCTCGCCGGAGCCGGCGTCCGAGCTGCGCCTCGTCGACGAGGCGTGGCCTTCGCGGGTCGTCGAGGACGGCAACGTCGCGTGGGTCGAGCTCACGCGTGGGGATCGGACCGCGGTCGCCCCGCTGGTCACCGACGCCGACCGCGCGCGCGAGGTGGCGGCGCGCGACCTCGTGCTGGGCACGTACGAAGGGGCGTCGGCGTTGGCGGTGCGGTGGGTCGACCAACAAGGCGCCCGGCTCGCGCCGTGCCGGGGCCAGGTCGCCGCGTCGGTCGCCGTCGGGGTGTCGTTCGAAGACGGTCGGCTGGTCGCGGATGGGGACGGGTGCGTTGCCAGCGCGATCGACGGGATGCCTTCGCCGCGCGCGCTCAACGGGGCCGTGGTCGCGGTGTCGGTGCACCTGCCGCCCGCGTGACGGTCACAGCACCTTGGCGACCAACGCGACCGAGGAGACCTGATCGAGCGCGCGGTAGCCCTCGACCGGGACGTTGTCGAAGATGAGCGTGTGGGACAGCTTCACCGACAGCTTCGCCCCGAGCGCAGCGGACAGGTACGCCGTGTTCAGGAGACGCAGGTCCGCCGGATTGATCACGTTCTCGTACGCTTCGATCTGCTCGCCGAACGCTACGTTCTCGTTGAACTTGTAGGTCAGCGCGAGCAGCACGCGGGCGGCGATGATGTTGGCGTAGCGCGGGTCGACCCCCTCGACGTAGAACTCCTGGGCCCAATCCGCGCCGAGCTCCGCCTTGAAGGTCGTCTTCTCGGTGTCGGCGATGAGGCGGGAGTAGCCGAGCTGCTCGTGGCTGCGCAGGTCGTAGCCGGCGAACGGGTACACGAACGCGCCCGCGAGCACGTACAGGCTGTCGTTGTCGCTCAAGAACCGGTCGTAGCGCAGGTCTCCGGCGTAGCGGCGCGCGTTCTCCTGCAGGCCCCCGGCGCGCTCGGCGTCCGACAGCAGGCCGTCGGCGTCGGCGTCGGCGACCGCGCCGCCGATGTTCAGCCCGAGCACGATCCCGAGCTTGTTCCGCTTCCAACGGTGCGTCCCGGTGCCGCTCCCGTTGATCGTGTAGTAGTAGGAGTTGCCGGACGCGAACGATCCGCCGAGCTCGGCGACGATCTCCGACTCGGGCTCGGCGAACTTGTCCTCGGTCGGGGCCGCCGCGCCGGCGAACGTGGAGTCCTCCGCGAGGGCGGCGCCGGCGAGCAGCAGGCAAGAGATCAGCATCATTCCTCCATGGGCGCGGCGCCCTAACGGACCGGACACGCCGCACGCGCTCGGCGTCCTGTCGTCGCCGTGTCACGCGCGCGGCCGACGACCCAGCGACGCGCTCGCGAGCGGGGTTATCCGTTCGAGCGGAGGCGAGGTGCTCGCGTTCATCTTGCTGGGGACAGGAGCTGCGGGGTGGGCGGCGGAGGGCGGCTGCCCGAGCCGCCAGCACGACGGCGGCGACGGGGTGTGTCGGCCTACCTCGGCGTGCAGCGACGGCTTCACGCTCGACCCGACGAACCGCTGCACCGCGGGGGGCGCGGCGCCATCGATGGGGCTGGGGCGGCGCGACGCGGTCGCGTTGTTGCTGCGCGACGGGCGGGTGTGGATGGTCGGCGGCGAAGTCGGCGAGGAGGTCCGCACCGAGCTGCTCGCTGCGGACGGGTCGGCGTGGTCGGTCGCCCCCCTCGCCGTGGAGCCGCGCCGCGACCACACCGCCACCGTGCTCGCCGACGGGCGCGTGCTCGTGCTCGGAGGTGGCCAGAGCGGCGTCGCCCAGCCCAAGCTCGGGTTCGTCTACGATCCCGTCACCGACCAGTGGAGCACCACCGGGGAGGTCGCGCGCGCGCGGGCCGGTCATCGGGCGTCGTTGCTCCAGGACGGCACCGTGCTCGTCACTGGGGGTGTCGCCGGGCTCGACCTGTTGTCGACGGTGGAGCGCTACGATCCTGGCACCAACAGCTTCTCGGCGGTGGCGCCGATGTTGGACGCGCGTGCGCACCACGCGCAGGTCGTCTTGCCGGACGGGCGGGTGGTCGCGCTGGGCGGGGTCGACGGGGCCGGCGCCCCGCGCGACTCGGTGGAGGTCTACGATCCGGTGGCGGACAAGTGGGTTCGTGCGTCGCCGATGATCGATGAGCGCGCGCACGCCGAGGCGGTCGTCGTCGACGCGCGCGGGCGGGTCATGGTGGTCGGTGGGCTCGGGCAAGCGACGGTGCAGCGCACGGCGGAGGTGTGGACGCCGGCCCGCGACGCCTGGGTGCCGGCGCCGGGGCTGCGGGATCCGAGGTGGGACCACACCCTCGTCATGGCGGGAGGCCGCCCGGTCGTGTTCGGCGGCGCGCGCACGCCGGCGGGTCGGGCGCAAGACAGCGTCGAGGTGTGGGACGGCAGCAAGTGGGTCGTCGTCGGGGTGATGGCAGAGAAGCGGTTCGGCCACACGAGCGTGGTGCTCGCCGACGGGTCGGTGCTCACCTGCGGCGGGGTCGGGCCGGGGGCGGCGCTCGACAGCACCGTGGTGTCGAGCACGTGTGAGCGCTACCGCGTGGGCGCCGACTGAACGTGGCGGGCAGGCCCCGCCTTAGCCCTGCAGCGCGGTCGCCGTCCTGCGGCCGACGATCCCGTCGACCTCGAGCCGACGGGCGGCTTGAAACGCGCGGACCTGCCGCTCGGTGCCACGACCGAAGTCGCCGTCGACCTGGGTGGTGAACCCGGCCTGGGTCAGCAGCTCCTGCAGCAGCGTTACGTGCGGGCCGTGGTCGCCGCGGCGGACCAGCATGCCGCCGCCGAGCACACGCGCCCACTCGGGGTTGGTCGTCGGCGCGGTCGGAGCGGGCGCCGGACCGGTCGTCACGCCGTCCAAGCGGGCCGCGGTCTCCCGCCCGACGAGCCCGTCCGCGCCGAGCCCGCTCTGCTTCTGGAACGCGATCACGGCGCTGCGCGTGCCTGCTCCGAATTCACCGTCGACCGCGATCCGGGCGCCGTTCCGTACCAAGCGCTCCTGCAGCGCGCGGACCGCCGGGCCGTAGGTGCCGACGCGGAGCACGTCGCCGCCCGAGAGCACCGTCGCCCACGCGGCCTCCGGCGTGATGTTCGTCGACGGCCCCGTCGTGACGGGCGCGTCGCCGAGGCCCTGCACCAACGCCATCACGCCCATGCGCTGGTCGAACGAGTTCGGATCGAACACGCCGTCGCGTACGTATCGACCGCCGGTGTACTGGTCGGTCCCGCCGTACACGTACGGGCTCTCGAGCCCGCGGTTGTGGTAGCCGAGCCCGTTGTAGGCCTCGGCGTAGGTCGCCATGGCCGCGAAGTCGGTCGTCGTCTCGTCCATGCCCATCGCGGTCCGAATGCCCTTCTTGAGGTTCAGGGCGTGGATCGCGGCGTCTTCCCACACATGGAACACCGGGATGTTGCTCGGGTGGTTGACGGCCGGCCGGCCGAGGCGGTCCCCCTGGTGGAGGTAGGTGTCGAACCGCATCGACGACTCGCGGTAGTGGATCGCCGCGATCAGGGCGGCCGGAACACCGGTCTGGGCGGCGACGTACACGTACCGTTGCTGGTTCTTCTCCCAGTTGATGCGGAAGAGCTCGAGCTCGTTGCGCTGCATGGAGGTGAGCGTCAGCCGGGTGTTGCCCGCCCGGCGCTCGTGATCCCGGTAGATGGTGCCGTGGACGCCGCTCGGCGCGTGCGTGGGCGTGCCCGGCTGCGCCGCCGGCGCGTCTTGCTGCTGGGCAGCCGGCGCGTCTTGCTGCTGGGCAGCCGGCTCCTCGGCGAGCACCGGCTCCGTGGCGGTGTGCGGATCCTGGATCGTGTCGGGCACACCGGCGTACGTGCCGAGCAGGTCCGCCGCTTCGAACTCGTCCGTGACGCGGAGCTCGGTGATCGCCTCGAGCGCGAGGGAGTTGTCGCCAGCGAGATCGTACGCGAGGTTCCACTCGGGGCCCTCCGTCGACGCCGTGGGCTCCGGGGTGGGGGTACGGCGCTGGTACGCGTGGCTCATGGGGGGCTCCGGGTGCCCGGAGGAGACCGGGCAGGAGGGGTGGTGGTTCTAAGGACCGTATCGCGCACGGGCCGGGCGTGGGCGGCGATCACACATCACGACGCTCTACCCATCGGTTCGGGGCGTCGCGCGCGCCGAGGTCGGTCCGCGCGGCGGGGCGCCCGTCACCTGCAGACGATCTGCCCCGTCCAGCTGCACGTCCTCGTGCTGCCACCCGTCACCCACACGCGCGCTGGGGGCCCGCCGTTGAACGCCAACGAGCACTGCTCCTTGGGCACGTTCTGGACCGTCCCCGAGCCGGTGCGGCGGAGGTCCGCGCGGTTACGGAACCCGCTCGGGCAGATCACCTCGAACTCCAAGAACGGGTGCGACCCTTCCATCTTGACCGAGACCGGACCCGGCGCGTTGGGGTCCACGCCTGGCTCGGCCGGGACGCCCGCCTTTCCACCGCCCGTTCGTGCCTGCTGTTCTTCCTCCTCGGCCAGGGCCTCCATGCCGGTGTCGGCGCCGCCGCCGCCGGCGCCCGTCACCGACGCGTAGGGATCGTCGATGCCGATGAGCTCGGGGTTGCCGATGACGATCCCGATGCCGGCCGCCACCGCCGCGACGCCGAGGCTGCCAGCGACCAGCAACAAGAAGGCGGACACGAGCGCGACGCCGCGCCAGGAGCGGGTGCGTGCGCCGTCGTCGATCGCGACGGGCCGGGCGGATGCGGGGGCTGCGGGCGCCGGGGCGGCCGCGGGCTTGTGGGACGGCGCCGCCCCGGGCAAGCGACGCCCGGTGACGCCGTCGGGGCGACCATTCTGCGGCGCCATCGCTGCGGACCTCCGCCGGCAGTCTACCTCGGGCGCCGCGGCGTCGCGACGCAGGTTGGGCCCGCCACGCGGCGACTCGCGGCGGCGTTGCCCGGCCGTTACAGGGGCGGCCCGCTGGAGGTCCCCTGACGCGCCCCGTCGAGAACGCACCGATGTCGCGCGCGGCTTCGCCCGCTGCGCACGATCCTGCCGCCATCATCGCCGCGGTGCACGCGGTCCGGGAGCCCGTCGTCGTCGTGCGCGACGAGCGGGGGCGCCGCGGCGTCGTCGTCGGCGGGAGCGCGTCCGCGGATCGCTCGGTGGTCGCGGTGCTTCCTCCGATCCACCCGGAGCTGCTCGGGGATCCCACGTTCTGCGAGATGCACGGCACCCGCTTCGCGTACATCGGCGGCGCGATGGCGAACGGCATCGCGACGGTGGAGATGGTCGAGGCGCTCGCGCGCGCCGGCTGCATCGGGTTCTTCGGCGCCGCCGGCTTGTCGCCGGAGCGTGTGGCGGCCTCGGTGGAGCGCCTGCGCGCGTCGTTGGGCGACGCGCTGCCCTGGGGCTCGAACCTCATCCACAGCCCGAACGAGCCGCAGCTCGAGGCGGAGATCGTCTCGATCTACCTCCGTCATGGCGTGCGTCGTGTGAGCGCGTCCGCGTACATGGGCCTCACGCCGTCGATCGTCCGGTACGCGCTCACCGGGGTCCGGCGGTCCCCCAGCGGGTGGATCGAGCGTCCGAACCATGTGTTCGCGAAGATCAGCCGCCCCGAGGTCGCGCGCCGCTTCATGTCGCCCGCGCCGGCCGACATCCTGGAGGGGTTGGTCCGCGACGGCCTGCTCACCGCGGAGGAGGCCGAGATCGGGCGCAACCTGCCGCTCGCGGAGGACGTCACCGTCGAGTCCGACTCCGGCGGCCACACCGACAATCAGCCGCTCGGGCCCTTGTTCTCCGCTATCTGCGAAGCGCGGGACGAGGTGGTGACCCGTCACGGGTACGTGCGGCCGATTCGGGTCGGCGCGGCGGGTGGGCTCGGCACGCCGACCGCGGTCGCGTCGGCCTACGCGCTGGGCGCCGCCTACGTGCTCACCGGCTCGGTCAACCAGGCCGCGGTCGAGTCGGGGTTGTCGGAGGTCGGGCGGGTCATGTTGGCCGCCGCCGACCTCGCCGACGTCGCGATGGCGCCTTCCGCCGACATGTTCGAGCTCGGCGTCACGGTGCAGGTGCTCAAGCGCGGCACCATGTTCGCGAGCCGCGCGCAGCGCCTGTACGACGTCTACAACACCTACGACTCCCTCGAGGCGTTGCCGGCCGACCTTCGGGCGCGCCTCGAGCGTGAGATCCTCGGCATGCCGGCCGACGCCGTGTGGCAGGAGTGCGAGCGGTTCTTCGCCGAGCGCGATCCCGCGCAGCTCGACCGCGCGCGCCGTGATCCCAAGCACAAGATGGCGCTGGTGTTCCGGTGGTACCTCGGCTTGTCGAGCCGGTGGGCCATCCGCGGCGAGCCGGCGCGCCGCCTCGACTACCAGATCTGGTGCGGCCCCGCGATGGGGGCGTTCAACGCGTGGACCCGAGGCTCGTTCCTCGAAGCGCCCGCGCGCCGAACCGTCGTCCAGATCGCGCTCAACCTGCTCGAGGGCGCCGCGGCGCTCACGCGGGCGCACCAGCTCCGGGCGACCGGCGTAGTGGTGCCCGCTGAGGCGTTCCGGTTCCGCCCCCGCCCCTTCGACGTCGCCGATCCCGCGTGAGGCCCTCGTGAACCACGATCGTGTCCATTCGACCATCCCACCGATCGCGGTGGTCGGGATCTCCACGCTCTTCCCGGGCTCATCCGATACAGACGGGTTCTGGCGCGACACCGTCGCCGGAAAGGACCAGATCAAGGATGTCCCGCCGTCCCACTGGCTGATCGAGGACTACTACGATCCCGATCCGAGCGCGCCCGACAAGACGTACGGCAAGCGCGGCGCCTTCCTGGACGACGTCGCGTTCGACGCCCTCGGGTTCGGCGTCCCCCCGTCCACCATCCCGGCGACCGACACCGCGCAATTGCTCGCGCTCGTGGTCGCGCAGCGGGTGCTCGCCGACGTCGGGCAGGAGTTCGACGAGGTCGCGCGCGAGCGCATCAGCGTCATCCTCGGGGTCACGAGCGCGCAGGAGCTGCTCGGGTCGATGGTGAGCCGGCTCCAGAAGCCGATGTGGGTCAAGGGTCTGCGCGACGCCGGCATCCCCGAGGACCAGGTGCAGGCGGCCTGCGAGAAGATCGCCGCTTGTTACGTGCCTTGGCAGGAGGCGACCTTCCCGGGCGTGCTCGGCAACGTCGTGGCGGGCCGCATCGCGAACCGGCTCGATCTGCACGGGACGAACTGCGTGACCGACGCGGCGTGCGCGAGCTCGTTCAGCGCGTTGTCGATGGGTGTCAGCGAGCTGCTGCTCGGGCAGGCGGACCTCGTGGTGACCGGCGGCGCCGACACCATGAACGACATCTTCATGTACATGTGCTTCAGCAAGACGCCCGCGTTGTCGAAGACGGGGGACTGCCGCCCATTCTCGTCCAAGGCTGACGGCACGCTGCTCGGTGAGGGCATCGGCATGGTGGCGCTCAAGCGCCTCGCCGACGCGGAGCGCGACGGCAACCGGATCTACGCGGTGATCCGCGGCGTAGGCTCGTCGTCGGACGGCAAGGCGAAGAGCGTGTACGCGCCGGTCCCGGAAGGGCAGGCGCGAGCGATCCGTCGTGCGTACCAGCAAGCCGGCTATGGACCCGACACGGTCGAGCTGATCGAGGCGCACGGCACCGCCACGATGGCGGGCGACGCCGCCGAGTTCGCGGGGCTCGAGCTCGTCTTCAACGAGGCTGATCTTGCCCGGCGCCAGTGGTGCGCGTTGGGGTCGGTGAAGTCGCAGATCGGGCACACCAAGGCGTCGGCGGGCGCGGCGGGGCTCGTCAAGGCCGCGCTCGCGCTGCACCACCGGGTGTTGCCGCCGACGATCAAGGTCGAGCGGCCGAACCCGGCGATGAGGATCGACAAGAGCGCGTTCTACCTCAACACCGAGGCCCGCCCCTGGATCCGTGACGACGCGCACCCGCGGCGCGCGGGCGTCAGCTCGTTCGGGTTCGGCGGCAGCAATTTCCACGTCACGCTCGAGGAGTACACCGGCGCGGAGCGCGCGGCGCGGTCGCGCACCCGCGCCGCGGAGCTGTTGGTGCTCGAGGCCGAGTCTGGGGTGGCGCTCGCGGGCGCGCTCGAGGCGCTCGCCGCCGAGGCCGAGCGTCATCCCAGCCGGTTCGGGTTCCTCGCGTGGTCGTACGGTCGTTCGGGCGCGGGCGCAGGTTTGGCGCGCGCGGCGATCGTCGCCTCAGACGCCGCGGATCTCGTGCGTAAGGCCCGTCAGGCCGCCGCGATCGCACGTCGCGGGGACGGCGTCACGGTGGTGCCGGGCGGGGTCGGGGTCGGCGTCGGGCCGGGCGCGGGGCCGGTGTCGTTCTTGTTCCCGGGCCAAGGCTCCCAATACCCGGGCATGAGCGCCGCGGTCGCGATGGAGCTCGAGCCGGCCGTGGTGGCGTGGGATCGTGTCGCGTCGGCTTGGCGGGCGGTGGCTCCCGGAGCGGAGCCCCTGCAAGACGTCGTGTTCCCGCGGCCGTCGTTCGACGACGTGGGCCGCGAGGCGGCGGCGGCGCGGCTCACCCGCACGGAGTGGGCGCAGCCCGGCATCGGGGCCGCGAGCCTCGCGTTGTTGGCGACGATCCGCTCGTTTGGGGTCAAGCCCACGTCGGTGGCCGGGCACAGCTTCGGCGAGCTGACCGCGCTGCACGCCGCTGGTGTGCTCGACGCCACCGGGCTGCTCACGGCGGCGCGGCGCCGCGGCGAGCTGATGGCCGCGGCGGCCTCCGTCGACGGCGCGATGGCCGCGATCGCGGCGGCTCCGGAGTGGGTGCAGGCGCAGCTCGCCGCGTGGGGCGTCGACGACGTCGTCATCGCGAACCACAACGCGCCGACGCAGGTCGTCCTGTCGGGCCCCACCGCCGTGATCGATCGTGTCGCGGCGCAGTTCGAAGCGGCGGGCAAGCCGATCAAGCGGCTGCCGGTCGCCACCGCGTTCCACTCGCCGGTGGTCGCGGGCGCGGTCGGGCCGTTCGCGGAGACGCTCGAGGCGGTCGCGATCGCGCCAGCGAGCTGCCCCGTGTGGGCCAACACCACGGCGTCGCCGTACGATGCGTCGCCAGAGGCGGTGCGCGCGCGCCTGGCGGGTCAGATCGCGGCGCCGGTGCGCTTCGTCGAGATGATCGAGGGCATGTACGCCGCCGGCTCCCGGGTGTTCGTCGAGGTCGGGCCCGGGCAGGTGCTCACGGGCCTCGTCGGGCGCACGCTGGACGGGCGCCCGCATCGCGCGATCGCGCTCGACCGTCCTGGTAAGGACGGGGTCCGCGCCTTGCTCGAGGCCCTCTGCGAGCTCGTCGCCGCCGGCTGCCCGCTCACGCTGGAGCCGCTGTGGGACGGCGTTCGGGCGCCGATCGACCCCGAGACCGTCGCCAAGCCGAAGATCTCGGTACCTCTCAACGGATCGAACTACGGCAAGCCCTACCCGCCGCCGAACGGCGCCGCGGGCCGCCCGAAGCCGAACCCGGTCAAGCCGCCGGTGGTCGCGGCTCCCGCGCCTGTGGTGGCGGCTGCGCCCGCTCCCGTCGCCGCTCCCGTCGCCGCGCCGGCGCCCGCGTCGACCCCGGCGGACGACCCGTGGCTGACCGCCTGGGCCGAGGCGCAGCGCCAGACGTCCGAGGCCCACGCGTCGTGGCAGCGCGGCATGGCCGAGAGCCACGCTGCGTTCTTGACCACGATGGAGGCAGCGATGCGGGGTCTCGGCGGCGCGTCGGTGGCACCGCCCGCGCCGGCGCCGGTGGCGCTCCCGCCCGCTCCGGCGCGGCCGATCCCCGCGCCACCGCCGGTCGCCGTCGTTGCGCCAGCGCCGAAGCCCGCGCCGGCCGTGCCCGCG
>CAIUDO010000333.1 GCA_903897935.1 uncultured Pseudomonadota bacterium | reverse complement strand
GCGGGTTATCTCAGGCATGGCGGGCCTCGGGTGCATCGGTGAGTGGGTACAACGCCACCTGATCACCCGAAGTACCGCCTTCTTCCATCCCCGCGCCCAGAATTGCCGCTAGCCAGGTTGACGGAGGCCCGGCTGCACCCAACCCACTTTCCGTCCTGACGTTCACCCTGTGGGGCTGCGCCGCGAAGACGGAGACAGTGGCCGAGGGCCGGACACCGATATCAGCGCCAGGCGCCGACACCGCGCCTCCCAGTGCGAGCTCCGACGCCGACACCGATGCGGACACCGACTCCGACTCTGACGCGGACTCCGACGCGGACTCCGACGCCGATTCTGACTCGGATGCCGATTCTGACTCCGACGCCGATTCTGACTCCGACGCCGATTCTGACTCGGATACCGGTCCACCTTGGCACTACGCAATCCTGAGCGCAGGCGCCTCCTGGACGATGGCCGTGACATCAGATGGTCGCGCCTGGCGCATTTCTGGAATCTCCGACTACCGAGAGGAGCTCGGGGCGAAGTCCGGTGCATTCACAACCATTGACGGCGGAGAGTACAGCGCATGTGCCGCACGGGCAGACGGAGGGATCGAGTGCTGGCCGCGTCCGATTGACGATCCGGACGGCTATCTGAACATTAACGCCCCGAAGACCGGCGAATACGTGCAACTCGCGGTCACCGATCACTATGCGTGCGGGCTGGACGTCGACGGCAAGGTCAGGTGTTGGTGGCCGTACAGGGACGGCGTCGCCACCACCCGCGACGGGGTCTACTCCGACATCGCGATGTCCAGCTACAGCAAGGCTTATACGGCCTGCGCGCTCGACGCGGTCACACGCCTTCCAGAGTGCTGGAACATCGCTTGGGACATTCCACCCGCCGTCCCGATGTTGGACATCGCCCGCTTGCAGATAGGAAGTTGCGCAGTGCTCGAAGACCATACCCTTACGTGCGTCGGCTACGCGGGCATCCCTCCCGCCGGGGACTGGTATGAGCGCGTCGACTGCAACCACGATGTGTGTTGCTCACTCGACACCTTCGGCGAGGTCACATGCTGGCACAACTACCCGACGCCGTCGGCTATCGTAGACGAGGTTCCTTCAGGCCCCTTCGTCGACGTATCGGTCGGTTGGTACCACGCCTGCGCCCTCGACGCGGCCGGCGAAGCGACCTGCTGGCCTGGGGATTGGTCGGTCCCATGACAAACCTTCGCGCCTTCAGCCCATTCAGCGACCCCACCACCAGCCCCAACGGCACCACGCGGGTGATCGCGTGGGAGCCACGCGAAGACGATCCACCCAAAGCCGGCGGCGCCGCCCGCGCTCGGCTGATGTTCCGGATCGACCGCGGAGGCGTGACCGCCGCGGGCCCCTTCCACGTCCTGCTCGCGGGCGAAGCGGTCGAAGGGGGCGACGTCTGCGTGCGGGTGCTCGACCAGTGGGTGTTCTTGGCCTTCCACGGCCGCGCGGGCAACGTGTTCTTGCTCCGCCTCGACCACACCCTCGCGTACACCGAAGCGCCCGACTGGACGCCCACGGGCGTGCCCGGCGCTAACGTGG
>CAIUDO010000332.1 GCA_903897935.1 uncultured Pseudomonadota bacterium | reverse complement strand
CCACGTTAGCGCCGGGCACGCCCGTGGGCGTCCAGTCGGGCGCTTCGGTGTACGCGAGGGTGTGGTCGAGGCGGAGCAAGAACACGTTGCCCGCGCGGCCGTGGAAGGCCAAGAACACCCACTGGTCGAGCACCCGCACGCCAACGAGGAAGCCTTCGGTCGGGCCGCTCGGCCCGTGGCCCAACTGAGCCATCGACGCGGAGCTCATGGCGCCCGCCTCGGGCAGGTCGTTGCGAAACGGGACCACGACGGGCCGCTCGGCGTCTGCCAGGTAGGTCGCGACCATGAGCGTGTCGCCCCCTTCGACCCACGCCGTGGCGAGGGCGTCGCCGCTTGGGATCGCCAAGGTGGCGCGCTCTCGGAACCAGCCCCAGGAGATCACGCGGCCGTTGTTGGCGGCGCGCATGCCGACGAGGATGGCGGTGGTGGCGTACCCCGAGAAGGTGTGCAGCGGGTCGGGGTCGGCGACGAGCGTGATCGCTGGGCAGGTCAGGACCTCGGCTTCCAGGTGGCGCGCACGCGGGATCCCGCGGGTTCCTTCGACGGTCCAGTCCGGGCCGGACGGGCTCGGCTCGAAGGGTCCGGGATCGTAGGGGAACCGCTCTGGCGGCCCCAACGACGGCCCGAACGGCAGCCCCGGTCTGCGCCAGATCGGCTCGGTGGACAACAGCGGCACGCCGTCTGCGATGACGATCATCACGAACACCGAGGCAAGAACTCGATCATTGCCCAGACCCGCGCGCACTGCATGGTCGGCGTCTGCGCGACGTTCGTGACGCGCCACGCGAACCGCCAGAGCTGCCGCGCACCGAACGCCGCGCTGACGTCGACCCACTGCGTGGGGAAGTACAGGTCGTTCGTGTCTTCGTACAACGACCCGCTGGACATGAACGTGCCGACGCCCGCCACGGTGGTGCGCACGTCGGCGACCTGGAAGCCCGGCGCGATCTGGAGATCGGACGACGAGATGCCGGCGATCTCGAACGTGGCCCGAGCCGAGCCGATGTTGTCGGTAGGGAGAAAGTTGCCGGCTGGCAGGTACACGGGGGTTCCCGAGGCGCTGAACACGGTGGTGAACTCGGACATGTACGTTCGCATCTGGTCACCTCTGGCTGGAGACGCCAGAGTCGTAGTCGTAGTCGTAGTCGACGAAATTCTCCGATCGGGTGTGTCACGAAATGTCACGACTGCATCGCTTCCTAGGGCCTGAAGGCGATCAGGGCGTCGCCAGCCACTGCTCCGGCGTGCGGGCGTGGCCGGCGCGCACCACGAGGCGCGGCTGCTTCAGGGCTCCGACCGACTGGGACGGGTCAGCGTCCAGTACCAGCAGGTCCGCGACCGCGCCAACCTGCAGCGACCCGATCTCACCCTCACGCCCCAACATCTTCGCGGGCGTGGCGGTGGCCGCGGCGAGCGCTTCGAGGGGCGTCAGGCCCGCGGAGACCATCAGCTCGAGCTCGAGGTGCGTGGTCGGACCGTGGAACATATACAGGATGATCGGCCAGTTCCCGGAGTCGCTGCCGACCACCAGCGGCACCCCCGCCTCGTGGAGCTGGCGCACGGCGGCCTGGGTGTCGTCCAAGCGGGACTGCACGGCGCCCTCCGAACCTGCCACCTTGATCAGCAAGCCCTGCAAGAACTTCGGCACGATCGGCGCGAGCGTGTCGAGCATGGCGTGCATGAACCGGTCCTGGTTCTCCGGATCACGCGCGGTCGCGAGCTCGTCGGCGGGCACCCGGGCGACGAGCCACGGGTCCTCCAGCACCTCCGGGTGCCACGCGTACAGGGCCGTGCCGGCGATCGCCATGGTGGGCGACACGTAGGCACCCGACGCCGCGACCCTCGTGAGCAGCTCGTCGGACAGCGGGCTCTGCGGCGCGTGCACGAACGTGTGCGGCTTCAGGTCGAGCCCCGCCTCGTACATGTCCTCCGACATCGCGTGCACGTACCGGGGCAGGCCGCGGCGGTCGGACTCGGCTACCAGCGCGGCGCGCATCTCTGGGGTGTGCACCGGCCAGATCGGGTACAACGAGCCCGTCTCCATCGTGATCTTCACCCCGACGGGGTCGAGCGCGGTGAAGGTGTCGAACAGCGGGGGCAGGTCCGCGGGGGCCGACGCGCTCGGGAACGTGGGGATGACCACGGCGACGTACCCGTCGGTGGGGCTGATCGCGGGGCCCAAGAAGAACAGGTTCGGGGACGGCCCCGCCGCCTCGAGCGCGCGGAGGGACCTCGCGTCGTCAGGCAGGAGCGCTGGGTCGAGCAGGCTGGTGACGCCGCACGCGAGGTACGACCGCAGGTGGGCGGCCCGGCGCGCCGCCAGCGCCTCCGGCGCGTCTTCCGGGCGCCACGCCGCCCCGGGCGCCATGCTGATGTGCACGTGGCTGTCGATCAGACCCGGCGTGACGTACCCGCCCGTGACGACGGTGACGCCGGGCTCCGGCACGAGGTCGCCCGTGGCGGCGATGCGGCCGCCGCGCAGCAACACGTCGGTCGGGCCGCGGGCCCCGGTGCCTTCCACCAAGACGACGTCATCGAGGAACAGGTCGGCAGGCAGGTCCATCACCCCTCCAAGGCGGGCCTCCTACCCCGCGGTCACCACGACCACCACGGCGCGCGGGCCGACAACCCGGCGACAGGGCCGCCCCGCAGGCTGTCCGCCGCGTAGTCCGCGAACACGAGCAGCACGCCGACCAGCGCCCCCCACCCGAGGCGCCGCGCGAGGCCACGCGCCCACGCCTCGTCCCCCCCCCCGGGCAACGAGGCCCACGCGCGCCGGTACCGGTCGATCTGCCACCCGACGACGACCAGCAAGACGAGCGGGGGGGGGAACCACCCGGCGACGACCAGGGTGACCCCCCCGACGAACGCGGCCCCGATGCCGACGCGGGCGGCCAGCAACGCGGCGCCCGGCCCGTGTACGGCCACCAACGTCCGATCGCCTCGGGCGCGGTCCTCCTCGGCTTGGAACGCCTGCGCCGCGAAGTACACGCCCAGGATGCCGGCGGCGCCGAGCAGCCAGGCGGCGACGGCCCGCGCGTCGGCCGGGGTCGCGGCGCACGCCCACCCCGCGAGCGGCGACAGCAGCCCGTACCCGACGCCGTTGACCACCGGGCCGCCGACCGGGTGGGCCTTCCACGCCCCCCGCGGCGACGAGTACGCGACCGACAGCGCCACGCAGCCGACCGCGGCGACGACGACCGCCGGCGGCCCGGGCGCGGCGAGCAGCAGGGTGCCCCCGAGGGCGAGCAGCCCGATCGCGGCCGTCCCCCGTGGCACCTCGACGGCGGTGCCGTACAGCACCTCGCCGTGATCGCGGTCGCGGGCGGCGTTCAGCCACATCGTGCCGGCGTGCAGCAGCGCCCACGCGGCCGCCACCCGACCGAGCGCCGACGCCTCCCCCGGCTGCAGCGGCGCCGCGGTCGACCAGTGCGCGAACCCGAACCCGACGACGGGCAGGAGCAGCACGAACGGGAGCAGCCGGGGGCGCGCGAGGGTCACCAGGGCGCCGATCATGGGGGTGGCACCTCGAACGGGCGCGGGCCGGTGCGGGCGGCTTCGAGCTGCGCCAGCTCGTCGGCGGTGAACGGGTGCGGGCTCTTCTGCACCTCGGCGCGCACGAACGCCTCGACCGCTTGCCGGATCGTCTCGCCCCACTCGGTGTCGGTGCGTGCGTCCCAGAACGCCCACAACGCCCGCCTGCGGTCCTCCCACCCCTCAATGGGGGGGCCACCGTCGAACGGCTCCCCGCGCTCCCACAGCGCGGTCATCAGCCCCGGCAGATCGTTGAGGCGGACCTCGGTGGCGCTGGTCGCGATGCGATCGGCCAGCGCCCGCACCTCCGGGTCGACAGCGAACGCGATCTCCGCCTCGTACCCTCGGAACTTCCGCCCGCTCACGAGCTGCCCCCCCGCGCGCACACAGAACGGGGCGTACAGCACGCAGCCCGCCCACGCGATCGGGCTGTTCTGCTCGGCGAACGGCAGCTTCGGGGCGACGGCCCGCACGGGCTGCCGCTTGACCAGGATCCACCCGTCGTCGTACACCCGGACCTCGCCGTGGTACGACAGCTCGTGCCGGAGCACGGTGTATCCGTCCTTCCGCTTCTCGATGGTGAACCCCTCGTCGCGCAGCGCGTTCAGCAATTGGTGCCGCGCCTGCTCGACCTCGAGGTCGTAGACGATGACCTCCTCGTCCACCCGAAACGGCTCGTCGGGGGGAGGGTCCTCGGCGCGCGCGAACGCAACGAGGAGGGCGAGGATCACGGCCCTACCGGACCGATCGGGGGGTTGCCGTACGCCGCCCGGGCGCTCTCGGCCATCTCACGGGTGGCCCAGGCTTGGGGGGTGCCGCGCGGGTGGGTGCGCACAAGGTGGGGGCCCGTCGCCAACAGCAACGTGACGTAGCCGGTGGCGTGGTCCCGCAGCAGCACCCAGCGCCACGCACCGCGGGTCGACGGGTCGTCTCCGGCGAGCTCGGCGTGGTTCCAGGTGTCGCGCGTCCAGTCGGCGTCGAACCGCAGCAGGCCGTCGCGGTCGGGCAAGAACACCGCAGGCGGCCCGCTCGCGGCGAGGTCAGCGTCGAACGGGCCGCAGAACATGGCTCACATGCCCGAGAACTGGACGTCGGTGAACACGAGGGACGGCGTGATCACGCTGCTGAACGTCCACGGGTCGTTGGCCGCCTCGACGAGCTGGTGGAAGATCGTCAGGGTGTTCCCGGAGACGTTCATCTCGCTGACCGGGCGCGTCGGCGCGCCGTCTTCCAGGAGCACCCCCTGGATGCCGAACGAGAAGTCGCCGGTGGCAGCGTTGTTGTTGCCGCCGAGGAACCCGTTGACGAAGATCACCTTCTTGTGCTCGGCCGCGATCTCCTGCCAGCTCCGCGTGCCGACCGGGAGGATCCAGTTCGACCGCCCCCCCGTGGTGACGGGCATGCCGAGCTTCCGGGCGTAGTACACTCCGAGGTAGTACTGCTGCAGCACGCCATTCGACACGATCGGGCGACGCTCGGCGATGAGCCCGTCGCCGTCCCACGGGCGCGACGCGAGGCCGCGCGGCACCGTCGGATCGTCGACGATGGTGAGCAGGTCGCTGCCGATGCGCTCGCCGAGCTTGCCCGCCAGGCAGCTCCGCTGGTGATGCAGGGCGTTGCCGGACAACGCGCCGCCGAGCACGCCGAGGATCTGCCGCGCGGCGCGGTTCTCGAGCACCATCGTGTAGGCGCCGCTCGCGATCGGCCCCGACCCGACGCGCTCAAGGGCCCGCGCGACGACCTCGTCGGCGATCAGGCCGGCGCCGGGCAAGGTGGCGCGGTGCCGCGCGCCGTAGAACGCCGACGCCTCCGGCCGACGCCCGTCCGGGTCGGTGATGGTCATCTCGGCGCCGCCGGTGAACCAGCCGTCGGCCTGGGTGTCGGCGAAGCCGTTCGAGGTGACGCGCGCCAGCACGGACACGCCGTCGGCGACGTAGGTGGCGCTGCTGATCGTGCTCGCTGGTGACCGCTCGCGGACCGCGCGCTCGAGGGCCTCGGCGGACTCGGCGCGGTCGCTCGCGGTGTACGACAGGTGGTCCGGGTCGAGCTGCTCGAGCTGATCGTCGCTCACGAGGCGCCCACACAGCGCGGGGTCGGGCAACCGACGGTCCGGGTCGGTCTCCAGGTACCGGGTGGCGTCGATCGCGCGGGCCAGGAACGCGTCGAGCGCGTCGGGCCGCAGGTCGGACGTGCCGTGGCTGCTGAACCGCTCGTCGACGAGCAGGCTCACCGACACGCTGCGCGACGTGGCCTCGGTGGCTTGCTCCACCTTGCCGTCGCGGCGCGTGATCGAGGTGTGGGAGCCGCGCGAAGCGACCGCGGTGACCTCGTCGGCGCCGAGGGCGCGCGCGCGCGCGACGACGCGCTCCGCGAGGTCGAGCAGGTCTCGCCGCTGTGTGTTGACGTCGCTCACGAGCGCCCCCCACCGACCGACAAGCGGCCGACCTTGACGGTGGGCATGCCCTGGCTGACCGGCACCGACTGCCCGTCTTTGCCGCAGGTCCACCCCCCCTCGTCGATCTCGAGGTCGTCGCCGACCATCTCGATCGACTCCAGCACCTTCGGACCGTTGCCGATCAGGTTCACGTCCTTGATGGGGCGGGTGAGCTTGCCGTTCTCGATGAGGTAGCCGTAGCGCACGTAGAACGCGAAGTCTCCCGCGCCGATCTGCACCTGGCCGTTCTGGAAGCTCTCGCACCAGATGCCCTTCTCGACCGAGCTGATGATCTCCTCGGCCGTGGACTTGCCCGGCTCCATGTAGGTGCAGCGCATGCGCGGCAGCACGGGGTGCCGGAACGACTCGCGGCGACCCGAGCCGGTCGGCGCGACGCCGTAGTGCCGGGCCGAGATGCGATCGTGCAGGTAGGAGCGGAGGACTCCGTTCTCGACCAGCACCGTCTTCTCGGTGGGCGACCCCTCGTCGTCGACGTTGAGGGCGCCCCGCGCTCCGGGCAGCGTGGCGTCGTCGACGATGGTGACCTCGGGCCGCGCGACGGCGGTTCCGATGCGGTCGGCGAAGATGGAGATGCCCTTGCGGTTGAAGTCGGCCTCCATGCCGTGGCCGATCGCTTCGTGCAGCAAGATCCCGGACGATCCCTTGGCCATGACGACGGGCATCTCGCCGGCCGGCGGGCTCCCGGCGTGCAGCGCGTCGGTCGCGCGGCGGACGGCCTCGGCGACGAGGCGCTCTTGGCGGTCGGCGTCGTAGTAGTCGAGGCCGCGCCGGCCGGCGACGTTGTACGACGCGGACTCACGCAGCGACCCCTCCACCGCGGTCACGCCGACGTAGGCGCGGGTCATCGGGCGGTAGTCTTCGGCGAGCTGACCGTCGGCCCGCACGACGAGCACGTAGCGGTCGGTGTCGGCGAGGCTCGCTTCGACGCTGCGCACGCGGCCGTCCTTGGCGAACGCGCGGGCCTCCCAGTCGCGGACGAGCGGCACGCGCACGCCGATGTCGACGTCGTCCCAGCGGCGGTCGACGGGGTAGAAGTCGGGGATGACGAGGCGGCGGGTGCCGACCGGCGCGACGACCTTGCCGCCGCGGGCGATCTGCGCCGCGACGCGCGCGGCGTGCAGCATGCTGTCGAGGTCGAGATCCTCGGTGAACGCGTACCCGACCTGATCCCCGACGACGACGCGCACGCCGACGCCGAGGTCGACCGAGGTGCTGCACCGGTTGACCTTGCCGTCGGTGAGCGACACCGAGGTGGTGGCGGCGTGCTCGAAGAACAGGTCGGCGTCGTCGACCCCGAACGCCGTCGCCGCCTCGAGCACCCGCCTGCACATCGCCGCGTCGATGCCGAACCGCGCGAAGTGTCCGATCCCGCTCCCGGGGTCTGTCATGCCGTTCCTCCCTGCGGGCGCTCCGTAACGGGCCCCGCGATCGAGCGCCGCCTGGGCGCGGTGTGCCCCTGCTTGGACACGCCCGCGGGCCGCGTCGTCCCGGTCGGTCACTGGAGGAGCACGTCTTGTTGTGGGGCGTACCGCGCGACGCGCCGTTACCAGGGCGGCGCGGGGGTAGGGTGAACGCGCTGATCCGGCACACGATGTGCGCCTTGATCCCGTCGGGCGGCGCGCTTCCAGGGGTCGCCGAGTGCGGGGTCGACGCGTGGATCGTTCGGTTTCGCGCCGAGACGAGCGTGATGATGTGGATCGGTGTGGTCGCGGGCAGCGTGTTGTTCGTGCTCACGCCGGTGTGGACGCTCGGGCTGCCGGTGCCGTCGTTGTGGCTCGGCCCCGAGCGGCTCGACGCCCACGCGAGCCGGCTCGGCGCGTCGTCGATCTACCCGCTCCGGCAGCTCGTCTTGTTGGTCAAGATGATGGCGTGCTTGTGCTGGGGGGTGGATCCCAGGGTTCGTGCCGTGTTCGCGCTCGCGCCGTACCCGCCCGATCCGGGCACGTGGCGCTCGTGAGCCACCTCGCGTTCTCGGAGACCGACGTCGAGGCCGACGCCGACGTGATCGTGGTCGGCAGCGGCGCCGGGGGCGCGTCGATCGCGGTGCACCTCGCGCGCGCGGGCGTGCGGGTGCTGGTCATCGAGGCGGGCGCGTGGCGGGCGGGGTCGGACCTGCCGTCGTCGGCGTACGGGTCCATGCGGGACCTGCTCGACAACTGGGCGTCGAACCTGACGATGGGGCGCGCCGGCTGGCCGATCGTGCAGGCCCGCACGGTCGGCGGCACGACGGTCATCAACTCGGCGATCTGCGTGCGAACGCCCGCCGACGTGTTCGCGCGCTGGCAAGCGGAGACCGGCGTCGGAGGCGGGCTCGCGGACCGTGTGTGGGCGCACCAGGACGCGCTCGAGCGCGAGCTGTCGGTGCAGGAGGTGCCCGCGGGCGCGTTCGGGCGGTCGAACACGCTGGCGACCGAGGCGGCGACGGCGCTCGGGTGGCACGACCACGCGATGCGGCGGTACGTCGCCGGGTGCGCGGGCTCGGGTCAGTGCATCCAGGGCTGCCGCGCGCTGCGAAAGCAGAGCGTCGACGTGGTGTTCCTGCCCGAGGTCCGCGCGCGCTCCGGGGTGGTGTGGTCGAACGCTCCCGTGGATCGGGTCGTGTTCGAGCGCGGTCGCGCGGTCGGGGTGCGCGGGCGGTTTCGGGACCCCACGGGGCGGCGCGGCGGTCGGTTCGTCGCCCGGGCGCCGCGGGTGGTCGTGGCGGCGTCGGCGACCCACGGGCCGGCGCTGCTGCGGCGGTCGGGCCTGCGCGGGGCGGTCGGCACGGGCTTCCGCGCCCACCCGGGGTCCGGCGTCATCGGGTTGTACGACGATCCGGTCGACATGAACACCGGCGCGACCCAGGGCTGGGCGTCGATGGTGATGCGCGACACGCCCGGCCTGAAGCTCGAGACGCTGGCGCTCCCGCTCGACATGTTGGCGAGCCGCTTCCCGGGCTTCGGCGCGGCGTGGGTGCGGCAGATCGCCCAGTATCGGTACGCGGCGCACTGGGTGCACGCGGTGCGGGCCGAGTCGGTCGGTCGGGTGTGGTCGGGGCCGTTCGGGCAGCCGGTCGTGTGGTACGGGCTCGACAAGGCCGACATGGTGCGGATGCGGGACGGTGTCTACGCGGTCGCGCGGCTGCACGTCGCGGCCGGCGCGCGCGCGGTGATGCCGGGGGTCGCTGGGGTGCCGGGGGTCATCGATCGCGACAGCGTCGGGATCCTCGCCGACGGGCCCCTCGATCCGCGCGCCTACACGGGCATCCTGTCGCACCTGTTCGGCGGGGCCCCGATGGGGGCCGACCCGCGGGCGTCGGCGTGCGGGGAGGACGGCGCGGTGCATGGCGTCGAGGGTCTGTTTGTCGCGGATGCGTCGATGATTCCCAGCAACCTGGGGGTGAACCCGCAGCACACGATCATGGCCCTCGCGCGCTGCGTCGGGGACGGGATCCTGGCCCGGGCCTGACCCTCACAGCGGGCTGAACACCGTCCCGAGCACCGACAACGACGCGGTGTCACCCATGCCGACGGAGAGCAGCACGCCGTCACCCAACGAGACGGTGACCCCCTGGCAGCTCGACTTCATGAGCTGGCCGGTCGCGTGGTAGCAGTCGCCGATGCTGGTGTGGTTCCACGCGAGCTGACCGTTCGCGTGGTAGACGTTGCCGATGCTGGTGTGGTTCCACGCGAGCTG
>CAIUDO010000331.1 GCA_903897935.1 uncultured Pseudomonadota bacterium | reverse complement strand
CGTCGAGCACCTGCACGCGGCGCTGTCTCACGCGGCGTCGTTGCCCTCCGCGCGGGTGGCGCTCGCCGACTACTACCAGGCGGCCCACGCGCGGGCGGAGCGTCGCGGCGACGCCTCGGCGGCCCGTCGGTTCGAGACCCTGCTGCGCCGATGGGACGACGGGCGGCACGCGCGGTGGTTGGCCGGCGACGGCACCGTCACGCTCCACACGGATCCGCCGGGCGCCGAGGTGCGGTTGTCGCGGTTCGAAGAGGTGGATCGCCGCCTCGTCCCGCGGCCGGTGGGCTCGCTCGGGGTGACCCCCCTCATCGACGTCCCGCTCGGGCGCGGCGCCTGGCTGCTCGAGATCGAGGCGCCCGGGTGCGACGTCGTCCGGCACCCGATCACGCTCGCGCGCAACGAGGCGTGGCACGGCGGGCCACCTTTGGCCGGTGCGGGGCCCGCGCACGTGTTGGTGCTGCCGCGTACGGGCGCCCTCGGCCCCGACGACGTGCTCGTGCCCGCCGGCCCGTTCCGGTGCGGGAGCGCGGACGCGGTCAACGCGCTGCGGCCAGGCACGCGGTGGGTCGACGCGTTCGTGATCCAGCGGTTCCCGGTGCGCCTGAGCGAATTCTTGCGGTTCCTCGACGCCTTGGTGGCCGACGGGCGGGAGGACCTCGCCGTGCGGTACGCCCCGAGCCACCGCGCCGGCGTCGGCGTCGCGCGCGGCGCGATGCTGGTCGAGCGCGCCCCCGACGGCACGTTCCGGCTCGGCGTCGACGACGACGGCGACGAGTGGCAGCCGGACTGGCCCGTGATGCACGTGACGTTCGAGGCCGCGAACGCGTACGCGGCGTGGTGGTCTGCGCAGACCGGCGACCCGTGGCGCCTTCCGGACGAGCTCGAGTGGGAGAAGGCCGCCCGCGGCACCGACGGGCGGCCGTACCCGTGGGGCGTCGCGATGGACGCGACGTGGGCCAACGTGCGCAACAGCCGCCCGGGGCCGGCCGGGTTGGCCAAGGTGACCGACTTCCCCGACGACGCGTCGCCGTACGGGGTGCGTGGCCTGGGCGGCAACGTGAAGGACTGGACGACGTCCAAGTTCGATCGAACGGAGCTCGCGGGCGCGCTGGCGCCGGACGCCTCGCACCGCGTGACGCGGGGAGGGTATTGGTTCGGGGGCACCAGCCTGGTCGCGCCCCGCGCGTGGTCCCACGAGGGTTCGTTGTCGTCGGACATCGGGTTTCGCCTGGTGCGCTCGTGGCCGTGATCCAGGGGGCGTTCGGGCGTCGCGTGGCGCGCTGGTCGGTGCGGGCGGCGGCGGCGGCGGTGGGCTTCGTCGGCGTGGTCGGGGTGGCGTGGTGGACCGCGACCCCCGACATCGGGGCGCCGTCAACGGGGGACCGCCTGGCCCGGAACGCCCGGTCGCCGCAGTGGGACGGCGCCGCGTTCACGAACCCGCTGCCCCAGGTCGACGGCGCTCCGACCGAGCTGATCCGTAAGCAGCTGTCCGGCGCGACGCACCAGACGCCCACATCCCCGCCGCCGGTCGTCCCGCGGCGCGGCGCGGAATTCGCTGAGCTCCCCGCGTCGGGGCTGCGGGTCACCTGGCTCGGCCACTCCACGCTGCTCGTCGAGCTCGACGGCGCGCGCTTGCTCGTCGATCCGGTGTGGGGCCGGCGCACCTCACCGTGGGAGTCGATCGGCCCCGAGCGGTTCTACGCGCCGCCGCTGCCGCTCGACGAGCTGCCGCCCGTCGACGCCGTCGTGATCTCGCACGACCACTACGATCACCTCGACCTGCCCACCGTGCTGCGCCTGCGTGACCAGGTGCCGCGGTGGATCGTCCCGCTCGGCGTCGGCGCGCACCTCGAGCAGTGGGGGGTCGACCCGTCGCGGGTCACCGAGCTCGACTGGTGGCAGGACAGCGAAGTGGCCGGTGTCACCGTCACGTGCACGCCCGCGCGTCACTTCTCCGGCCGGTGGGTCACCCGCTTCCGGTCGACGTTGTGGGCGGGCTGGGCGATGCGGGGGCCGGCGCACAGCGTGTTCTACAGCGGCGACACCGCGCTGCACCCGACGTTGGCCGAGATCGGCGCGCGGCTCGGTCCGTTCGACCTGACCGCGATGGACGCCGGCGCGTACGACAGCACGTGGACGGACGTGCACCTCGGCCCCGAGCAAGCCGTGATCGCGCACCAGCTCGTGCGCGGCGGGGCGCTGCTTCCGGTGCACTGGGGCTTGTTCGACCTCGCAAACCACGGGTGGACCGAGCCGATGGAGCGGGTCCTGCTCGCCGCGCGGCGCGCCGACGTGCCGGTGCTGACCCCGCGCCCTGGTGCGTCGGTCGAGCTCACCGACGCCGTCGTGGTGGATCGGTGGTGGCCCGACGCGCCGTTCGCCACCGTCGACGAGGATCCGGTGTGGTCCACCTCCGTCGACGACCTGCTGCCGGCCCGGTAGCTCAGAGCGTACCGACGAACGCCCAGACGTCGGCGATCTCCTGGTCGGACAGCGTGCCCTCGAAGCCGGGCATGCCGTCGTCGCCGGTGAGGATCACGTCGATCATCTCGAGGTCCTAGCCCTCGGCGTACGCCGCGACGAGGCTCGGGCCGGTGCCGCCGGTGCCGTCGGCGGCGTGACACGCGGAGCACTGCTGCGTGTAGGTGGTCTCGCCAGCGGCGGGGTCGCCGGTCAGGTCGAGGATGGCTTGGGCTCGGTCGGCCTCCGACGCGCAGCCGATCATCAGGAACAAAGGTAGAACCTTCACGTCGCCTCTCTTGGCCCGTCGCGGGCCGGGCTGCAACGTGCCGCGCGCCCGCCGCGTCGTCAAACAAATCCGACGACGACGGCCCGGTCGCCGACCGCGATCGTGCCGCCTGCGCGCACGGTGGTGTTGACCCCGCGCAGGCGGCGATCGCGGTGCTCGGGCGCGTTGACCCAGCGCATCGCGTCGGCGCCGAACCGCGAACGGAACTTGCTGCAGCCGAGGTGGGGCTTGTCGGTGACCACGAGCTCGACCGCGCCGATCCGGATCACCGACCCGACCGGCAGCGCGGCCTCGGAGAGGTCGAGGTCGACGAAGACGTTGTCTCCGGCGGCTTCCGGGGGCGTGTGCCCGCCGGCGACGAGGTTGGCGACGTCCCAGCGCATCAAGGTGACCTGCGCGGCGACGTCCCGCTTCGGGTCACGCGCCCAGTGGTCCCCGACGACGCCCGCGTCCGGCGTGATCGCGACGGCGTCCGGGCAGCGGTGGGCCCCGCCGCCCAGGCGCACACAGAGGCGATGCACGACGCCGGTTCGCTCGCTCCCAAGGGCGTTCCAAGCCGCCTCGAACCCGTCTGCCGCGCCCATGGAACCTCCGGCTGCACCGGATAAGCGAGCGACGCGCCGCGCGCCGGTTACCTGCGCGCGCGATGACCCCAGACGCCACGCACCCGTTCATCGAGGCGCTCGACGCCCTCGGCCGTGAGATCCGCCGCGACCTGTCGGGAGCAGATCTCGAGCACTTTCGGCGCCTCGAGCGCATCGGGCGCGCGTGCACCGCGCTCGGCTGGGCCACGTCGTGGATGGGCCCGAACCTGCTGTCGGCGGCGCTGCTCGCCCAGGGCCGGACCACCCGCTGGACCACGGTCGCCCACCACATCTCGCACGGCGGGCTCGCGCGCGCGCCGGGGCGCCCCGATCGGTACGCTCCCGCCGGGTTCGCCAAGGGGTGGCGCCGCTACGTACACTGGCTCGACGTCATCCCGCCGGAGGGGTGGGCCGCCGAGCACGACGTGCTGCACCACACCCGCCTCGGCGAGCGCGCCGACCCGGACCTCGTCGAGGACAACCTGCGGTGGCTGCGTGAGAGCGGGCTGCCGCTCCCGGTCCGGTACGCGCTTTTGGTGGTGCTCGCGTCGGCGTGGAAGTGGATCTACTACGCGCCCAACACGCTCCAGGAGGCGTTCGCCGCGCGCGCAAAGGCGGCGGGCGTGCGAGACGAGCGGTTGAAGCTGGCCGATCTGCGGGTCTGGGGCCTGCACACCGCGAAGGGACGCGAGCTCTGGCTGCGGCATCTGCTGCCGTACGCGGCGCTGAACTTCGTGGCGCTCCCGTCGTTGTTCTTGCCGTTGGGTCCGCTCGCCGTCGGCAGCGCCGCCGCGAACTCGCTGCTCGCCGAGGTGCTCACCAACCTGCACACGTTCGTGATCATCACGACGAACCACGTCGGCGACGACGTGTTCGCGTTCGACGGCCCGCCCACCAGCCGCGAAGACTTCTTGCTCCGGCAGATCGTCGGGTCGGTCGACTACCAGACGGGCGGCGACGCGGTCGATCTCCTGCACGGCTGGCTCAACTACCAGATCGAGCACCACCTGTGGCCCGACCTGTCGCCGCTGCAGTACCGCAAGGCCCAGCCGCGCCTGAAGGCCCTGTGTGAGGCCCACGGGGTGCCGTACGTGCAGGAGCCGGTGTGGCGCCGGCTCCGCAAGACGCTCGACGTCATGGTGGGCGCCGCCGACATGAAGCGCGGCTGGTCCGTCGGGGGCGGTCCCTGATCACGCGCTGGTCAGGTGATGGTCAGCGCGGCGTCAGGGGGTTGGTCGTACCTTTTTGAGCACGGGAGGTGCTCATGGGTGGGTACGATCATCGGCGGGGCGTTTGCGCGGCGCCGGCCACGGGCGCGACCGAAGCGCCGACGTGCAGCGCAGAGCAGGGGGGCTCGATGGCGGATCGTCGCGAGGATCTCGCGGCGGGGGACGCCGGGTGTACGCACTCGATCGTGCTCCCATCCGCCCCGCCGGTGCCGGCCGGCTGCTCCGCCCGCGTCACCGCGCTGGACATGCTCGGTCAGGAGCCGGGGCAGCTCCCGCTGTCGTTGTGCGACGCCTCGGGGCGCGAGGTGCGGCTCAGCCCGGAGGAGCGGGCGCGGCGCCACAACGAGCTCCGCGCGGTGCTCCAGCGGGACATCGGCCGGGTCCGGATGGCGGTCGCTGGCTTTCACGCGCAGCTCGACACGCTCCGCTCCAACAACCAGGCGGAGCTGAACCCGATCGACTTCCCGGTGGCCGTCCGTCGGTTGACCGCGTTCGAGGCTCGAGTCCCGGCGCTCGAGGCCCAGCTCGCCGACGGATCTTGGGGCGACCTGGAGCGCGGGCTCGTCGCCGCGCACGCCGAGGCCCGCTCGTTGTCGTCGTTCATCAACCTCAACATCGTCGAGGATACGACGATCGCCGAATTCGCTCAATTCGGCCTCGAGGTGGTCCGCAACCAGTCGTTGGTCGTGTTCGGCGCCGCCGCGGTCGCGGTCGCGGGCGGGGTCACGCTCGGCGCGGTCGCGGTGACGGCCACCGCGGGCGCCGTGATCAACGGCTTCGGGCAGCTCAGCGAGGTGTCCGCGGGCCTGCGCCGGGAGGTGTCGGGCGCCGAGATCGGCGGCGCGGCGCTGTACGCGGCCCTCGACGTGCTGCTGGCCGAGCTCGCGGGTGGCCGGGCCGCGAGCGGCGTGGCGCAGTGGACCCTTCGGGAGGTCGAGACGACGCTGATCATGAACGGGGTGGGCGCCGATCGGGCGCGCGCCATCGGGATGAGCGCGGCTCGGTTCGTCGTCGGGCAGATGCTGGCGGGGGCGCGCGCGGCGGGGGACGCGGGCATCCGCGGCGTCACCGGGGCGTCGCGGCCCGGCACGACGACGCCCTCCGGCGCGTTGGCCAGCCCTGGCACGGCGATGCTGGGTGGGTCCGGCGCCCCGCAGCAGGTCATCGACTGGCTCGATGCGCACGGGCTCGACGACCTGGTGGCGGACTACGCGCGCACGCAGGTCAACGGCGTCGGGCGCACCGGCGCCGACCAGATCGAGGGCCGGGATCGCCGCGCGCTCGACCGCGCGTCGGCGGGGCACGAGACCGCGGTGCGGCGGGCCGCGTTCGCTACCCCGCGCCCGACCGCGGCGACCCCGAGCCCCTGACCCTCCGATCGTCGGCAGCGTCGGCTAAGCTGGCCGCGGGGGGCGGCGATGGTCGGTGCGCTCGTCGCGGCGCTCGTCGCGCCCGCATTCGCGGCGATCACGTCGGCGCGGTGCGCGCCGCAAGCCGAGAACACGCTGCGCTGGACGTGCGAGGTCGAGGTGTCCGAGCCGACCGCGCTCCGGATCGGCGTGCGGGACGCCGCCGGGCTGTTCTACTGGTCATGGTCCGACTGGGCGCAGGTCGATGGGTCGTGGCAGCACACCCTGTACAATCTTCCGTCCCAGACGATCGTCGACTGGCGGGTCGAGGACGCGTCCGGGGGCGCCGTCCAGGGCTCGTTCGTGAGCGTGCTTCCGCGCGGGCTCGGCGGCGTGCGGCTCGAGACCGAGCTCGACCGAGCGTATTGGGGCAGTCGGTACATCCTGTTCGACACGTCGGGCTGCGACGACCACCACTACCTCGTCGTGTGGGACGTGCTCCGGCGCGCGGTCACCTGGTACCAGGACGTCGACCGGGCGCTCGGCACCACCCCGAGCACCCGCGTCCAGGTGGAGGGCTTCACGCTGCTCGACGATGACGTCGTGGCCGTGATCGTCGACACCGGGGAGCTGTTGGCGTGGCGGTTCGACGGCGCGTTGGTCGAGCGGCTCGAATACGCGGCGTGCGGCGCCGGCGTCGACGCGATCGGCCCGTGCCCGCACCATGACGTCGCGCGCGGCCCGGACGGCGACCTGTGGGTGTTGACCACCAGCGTCGGGCCCTCGACCGCTGGGACGGTTTGGGAGGACACCTGCCCGACGTCCACCGTGTTGGATCACGCGGTCGAGCGGTACGCCGCCGATGGCGCGCTGCTGGATCGCGACACGGTGCTCGGCGAGCTCGGTTATGACCCGGTCGCCGATCCGGGGCCCGAGCCGCTGCGCAACATCTGTGAGCAGCGGGGCAACCTGGTGGGTGAGAACGTCGACTTTACGCACCCCAACGCGATCGCCGTCGATGAAGCGGCGGATCGGACCACGCTGTGGTTGTCGATGTCGCGCTTCAACGAGGTCGTGGCCTACGACCCCGACGCCGACGAGGTGCTGTGGACGCTGTCCGGGGTGACCCGCCCCGACGCGCCGGCCGGAGACTTCGACATCGTGCTCGGGAGCGGGATCGGCGGCGACCCGAGCGTGTGGGCCGACCCCGACGACGAGCTGACGTTCGGGTTTCAGCACGACGTGCGCCCGTGGCAGGGGTACCTGCAGATGTTCGACAACCACCCGACGAACCTGGACGATCCGTCGGCGATCTCGCGGGTGCTGCGTATGCAGCTCGATCCGGGGAGCGGCGGGGCGCGCGGCGTCGCGACCATCGTCGGGGAGTGGCTGCTGCCGGCCGACTACGGGTGCACGACCCGCGGGTCGGCGCGCACCATCGAAGGCACCGACGGCGCCGCGGTCCTCGCGCTGTGCCACACGCCGCCGGCGATCGTGATGCTCGACCAGTCGGACGGGCGGCGGGCGCCGCCTGCCTACACGGTGCGCCTCGACCAGCAGGGGTCCTGCCCGGGTGAGGCCCAGTCGTTCCGCGGGTGGTACCGCGCGATCCCGCTCGGAGCGCTCGGGGACGCGCCGAACCTGGCGATTGGCTTGCAGTGAGCGGCCGTCAGCCGTCAGCCGTCAGCGATCAGCCGTCCGCGATCAGCTCCGATGAAGCGCCGTCAGCATGATCGGCATTGCCGCTAATGCAACGCCGGGTTCATCGGGAACGCGTCCGGCTGGCGCGACGACAAGCCCGCCGGACACGTCCGTGGGGCCCCGACCAGCGCCCGGCACGCCGTCTTGACGCTGGGCATCACCCCCCACCCATCCCCGTCGGTGTCTCGGTAGCACGGGTAGCGAAAGCCCGGATCTGACCCGTCACAGTTGGCGTCGATCCCGTCGCACGACGCGTCGACCGCGCCGGGGCGGACGATCGGGGACGCGTCGTTGCAGTCGCCGGCGCAGGTGCTGATGCCGTCCATGTCGGCGTCTTCGGGGGTCCGGGTGGCGTCGGAGTCGAGGCAGTCGCCCCCGACCGCGACGAACCCCGCGGGCGGCAGGCACGCCGACACCGCGCCCGCGTCGTCCCCGAAGCCGTCGCCGTCCGCGTCGGGGTACCACGTCGTGGCGGTGCCGAGGTCCACGGACGGGTCGCCGTCGTCGAGCAGGCCGTCGCAGTCTTCGTCGACGCCCCCACAGACCTCGGTGCCGTCGGGGGACACCGCCGCGTCCGAGTCGTCGCAGTCGCCGACCGCCAACACCGAGCCGTCGATCGGGTCGCAGGACGCCTCGCCGTACAGCCCGTCGCCGTAGCCGTCCAGGTCCGCGTCGGGGTACCAGTACCAGGTGATGACGTCGGGGTCGCTGTCGTCGCAGTCGTCGCTGCACGCGCTCGCGCCGTCACTGTCGAGGTCGACGTCGTCGATGACGCCGTCGCAGTCGTTGTCGACGCCGTCACACGCCTCTGGCGACGTCGCGCCGGACCACCCCGCCGGGCAGTCGTCTGTGCAGGTTCCGCCGTCGATGACGCGGAGGGTGGTGAACGCGGCGTGATCGCCGGAGACGTGCCGGAGCACGAGGTCGGGCGCCCCGGCGCTGTTCGACGAGAACGCAGCGTCGACCAGGCGGAACGTCGCGGTGGACACCTGCTGGGGATCCGCGTCGAAGTCGAACTCCGCGGTCACGGTCGCGGTCGACGGGCACCCGCCGGGGGCGCGGCTGGCGTAGTCGAGCGCGAACGCGCCGGCGCTCGCCGCGTCCGACGACACCGCCGAGAACATCACCTTGACGATCCAGACCTGGGTCTGGGGGTCGCCGTCCGAGGTGTCGGGCTCACGCGAGGACATCTGCTCGTCGAGGAAGAAGTGCAGGCGCGCGCGGTCGCTGGCATCTCCGCTGTATTCGCCCGAGAACGTGCTCCGCCCTTCCGACGCGCACGCGTACGAGGTACCATCCAGCACACACTCCGGGTCCTCGTCGGCGCCCGATTGGATGCCGAACGTGAACTCCTTGCCGGAGTAGTGGCTGTCGACGCCGCTGCCGTCGGTCAGGCGGTCGCTGTCGAGGCGGAGCACCTCGGCGCCGTCGCCGTCGGGCTGGGTCAGGTCGAGCGTGCACCCGAAGCCGAAGTGCGACAGACGCGGGGTGCGCTGCCACGGCGCGGTCGCGTCCCCGCGCGCGCCCGACGCGTGCTCACGGTCGGGGATCGGCGCCTCGGGATCCCGCACGAAGTACCCCTCTTCGCCTTCGGGGACCGTAATGCCCGACGAGAACAGGTTGCAGTACGCCTCCGGTGCGTCCGACAGGTCCGCGCCGATCATGGTGCGCATCCAGTCGTAGAGGTCGTCGGCGCCGACGGCCTCGATCGCCGACCAGTCGAACAAGCAGCCGTCTTCGTCGGGGGACGCGGCGCAGCGTGACGCGTTGACGCTCTGCCACAGGCCCCGTGAGGGCACGGTGCGCCCGGGGATGGTGAGGCTGTCGAACCCGGAGGCGATCGTGCCGAGCGCGGACGCCCGGAACCACCGGTAGGTGCCCCAGGTGTTGCTGGTGTGCACCAGCACCTCGTTGTCGGTGTGCAACTGCCCGAATTGGCGCGGGAGCCCGCTCGGACGCCACGCCTGGTACACCGGATCGTACGCGATGCTGGGGACGTACTGCATGAAGTCGTACGCGAACGGGGCGAGCGGCCCGTGCTGGGCGAGGCCGAGGCCAGCCGCCCCCGCGGCCTGCACGGCGGCGGCGAATTCGGGGCCGCCCTGCGCGATCGGGAGGTTCCAGGTGCGCACTTCGAAGCCACCCGTCGTCTCGGCGGTTGCGGTGGCCGCGGCCGCGACCGCCGCGTCAATGGTGGTGGTGAACGCGTCGTCGATCGCGGCTTGGCTCAGGAACCCGAAGTCGACGAGGTACGGCACCCAGCCGCCTTCCCCCAACACGTCGACCGACCCGATGACCGGCGGCCCACCCCAGGTGGAGGTCCCGTCCAGGCGCGCGTGCCCGACGTGCCCGCCGAGGCGCGCCAGCTCGAGCAACATCGCCGCTTGCTCCTCGGCGTACGTGGGGTCCGTGAAGTCGAACGTCGGGCCGTAGGTGTGCAAGATGTCGACGAGGTACTCCTGGGCCGCCGACCGGTCGAGCGCCGCGCTGGTTCCGGTGCGGTCCGTGAGGTACTCCGGGATCGGCGACGGGCTCTGGGGGAGGGTACCCCCCGACTCGAGCGTGAGGACCGCGCCCTCCAGGGTGTAGGACCCGTCAGCCTCGGTGGCCAGGTACGGCCCGCACCACGCGGTGCCGACACACCAGTCGAAGAAGCGGCGCGCCATGAACGGCACCCCGAGGGCGGCGAGCTCGGCGGGCGCCTTCGATCCGTTCGGAGAGCCTGTGAATAGGATGTACTCGAGCGGGGGCAGGTAATCGCCGATGAGGTCCACCCCGGAGGCCTTGCAGTACTGCAGGTTGCAGGTCGCCCCGGCGCCTGCGCACGTGCCGAACACCTCCGTGCCGTATTCGTAGTACGGCGGCGATGGAGAAGCGACGAAGGTGCGCCGGGAGGTGTCGAGGGTGCCCTGGTCGTAGAAACACAGGGTCTCGCGATCGCTGAGCAGCTGGTTGGGTACCGAGTCGTCCCAGGTGCGCGCGGCCCACGCCTCCGCGGCGGTCCGGTCGTCGACGCCGTCGCCGTCGGCGTCGTAGTCGAGCTCGAGCAGGCCTTGCCAGTAGGGGCGCCACATCGCGCCGTGGGCGATCTCGTGATCCTCGTCCCCCAGGTGGTCGCCGGCGCTCGGGTTGACCTCGGGGTAGCCGTTGACGTAGATGCGGCCACGGGTGGACCACGAGGTGTCGGGTAGCCACCAGTCTTCGCCCTGGCACACGGCGGGCGCGCCGGCCGTGCCGCCCTCGGCTTCGCACTCCGGGGTGGTCCGCGCGCTCCCGACGCCGCTGGGCAGCGCGGCGCCGCCCGAGCCCGCGCACCCATGAACGAAACTGCACAAAAGCGCGATCTTGCCGACCCGGGTCATCATCCGCTCCGCTTGGGGGGCGGGAGGATAGGCGATCGGTCGCGCCCTGCCAACCTGCGTCAGGCCGCCAGCAGCTCGTGGACCGTCGGGGCGACCACGCTCGACCACGCCGCGCGGAGCACGGCTGCGACGCGGGCAGGGTGGGGCGCGCCGAACGCAGGTCCTTCGCCGTCACCGGCGGAGGGCAGGGCAGCGTTCGCGAACGCGCTCGCCAGCGCGGCGCGTGCGCCTTCCTCGTTGCCCACCGCCCACCGCGCGACGTCCAGGCCGAGCGCGGCGTGCTCCGATTCGTCTCGGATCACGCGGATCAGCGCCGCGCGCACCGCGGGATCGGTCGCGTCGCGGAGCTGGGCGGCGGCGCGCGCGACCGCGATCGTCTCGCCGATGTAGCCGTCGCGCAGCGACTCGACGGCGACCGTGACGAGGTCCACGCGGCGCGGGGCCACGGGCGGCATCGGCCCGGCGACGACCCGGCTCCCTCGGAGCGCAGACGCGATCGCGAACGCGTCTTCGGCGTGGTGCGCTTCGTCGGCAGCGGCGCGGCGGGCGCGACGGACGAGATCCTCGGGCGCGCCGAGCGCGTCGAGCTCGTCGGCGAGCCGCTCGAACGCGAAGATCGACGCGTGCTCGTACAGCGCGTCCGTCTCCCACCGATCCGCGAGGCAGGCGCGCTGATCCGCCGACAACGCCTCGATCTCCGGGCCCGCCGGCGACGGCTGCCCGGTCCGCGTGACGGTCGCCGTCCGCGGCGCCCCGCCGTCCCGCAGCGCGCGCCCGATGACGCAGTCCTCTCCTTCGTGCTCCTTGTACGACGCCTCGTAGCAGCACTCGGTCATCGGCTCGGAGAAGCCGGTGTCGCCGGGCTCGTAGGGGTTCGACCCCCCGTACCCGGTGTAGATGACGTCGCTGCTCGACACGAACGCGCCGATGTTGGTGACCTCCCGAACCGGCGACTCGCACGTGCGGGTGCCGATCAGCAGCTCGGCGGCGACCTCGGGCGACGGGCACGCGTCCCCGAGCGGGACCGCGGTGCACGCGACGTCGTCGAGGGGGCCGGTGCCGCACCCGGCGGCCAGCGTGGTGGACAAGAACACGGCCAAGCGGCGTTCTGGGGTCATTGGTCCTCCGTCGCTGAGTCCATAGCTCGGTAGCCGCGCGGGTGGGCTATGGCGGCCCGCGGAGGGTGGGTGGACGCGGACGTCATCATCGTGGGCGCGGGGGCGGCGGGCTTGTGGGCCGCGGGGACGGCGGCGGCGCTCGGCGCGCGGGTGCTGGTGCTCGAGAAGACGCCCCGCCCCGGCACGAAGGTGCTCGCCAGCGGCGGCACGCGCTGCAACCTCACCACCACGCTGGCCGCAGTCCCGGCGGCCCGGCTGTTCGGGGAGGGGGAGGCGTTCGTCACCCCGGCCCTCAAAGCCCTGCCCCCGCGCGTGATCCGCGACGCCTTCCACGCGCTCGGCGTGCCCACCGTAGAAGAGCCCGCGCTGGAGAAGGTGTTCCCGGCGAGCCAACGCGCGGTCGACGTGCGCGACGCGTTGGTTCGCCGCGCACGATCGGCCGGCGCCTCGCTTCGGTATCGGTCGCCGGTGCGGGCCGTCGCCCCGGTGGCGGGTGGCTGGTCCGTCACCGTCGACGGGGACGCGCCCACGACCCTGCGCGCGCCGCGCCTGCTGCTGTCGCCGGGCGGCACGTCGTACCCAGGATCGGGGACCACCGGGGACGGCTACGCGTGGCTGCGCGCGCTCGATCTGGAGGTCGTCCCTCCGGTTCCGGCGTTGGTGCCGCTGACCAGCCCCGAGCCGTGGGTGCGTGCGCTCGCCGGGGTGTCGGTGCAGGAGGTCGAGGCCCGCCTGCACGCCCCCGACGGGCGAATCGTGCAGCGACGGGCGCGCCCGGTCGTGTTCACCCACGTCGGGTTGTCGGGGCCGGGGGCGATGGACCTGTCGGGTCACGTCGCGCGCGCGGCCCTCCGGGGGCAGCTCTCGGGGTGGGTCGTCACGCTCGATCTCGCGCCGACCCGCCCTCACGACGTGCTCCGGCAGGCCCTCGAAGCGGCCGCGCGCGCCCCGAGCGGCCCGCGGGTCGCGCGGGTGGTCGCTGATCTGGGGCTCCCGGCGCGGCTCGTAGCGGCCGCGCTCACGCAAGCGGGGTTGCAAGACCCGAACCCGGCGCTCAACCGCGTCGACCGTCGCTCCCGCAACCGGCTGGTCGACGCGCTGAAGGGGCTGCGGGTGCCCGTCGACGGCACGCTGGGCTGGGACAAGGCCGAGGTGACCGCGGGCGGGCTCGCGCGGTCGGCGGTCGACCCGGCGTCGATGGCCGTGCTCGGTCGGCCCGGCTTGTTCGTGTTCGGAGAGCTGCTCGATCTCGACGGCCCGATCGGCGGCCTGAACTTCACCGCCGCGTTCGCGACCGGCGAGCTGGCGGCCCGCGCCGCGGTCGCGCGCTGATCACCCGCGCCGGCGCGCCCACACGTTGAGGGTGAGCCACGCGCTCGCGCCGAGCATCAGCACCGGCACGCCGGCCCACGCCATCGGCGCCCACGTCGCCGCCCCCGCGACCACGAGCGCCCCGGCGGACGTCGCGATCGCGTGGAAGAACCAGTCGACGGCGGTGGTGCGCCCGACCCAGGCGTCGCCGCTGCGCGCCTGCACGTCGGCGCTCGTGAGCACCCAATTCGCGCCGCTGCCGGCGCCCCACAAGAACACCGGGACGACGAGCCACCAGCCGCCGCCGTCCACGAGGGCCAGGAACGCGCCGATCCCGAGCAAGAACGACGCTTCGAACAGCAGCCGCGCGCGTCGAGGTCCGCCGCCGGCCCCGACGAGCGCGGTCGCCGCGACCGGGCCGGCGCCCGTCCCGACGCCCCGCACGCCCTGCAACACCCCGAGGGTCAGCGCGCCCGACGCCGCGATCCCGATGTCGGGCGCAGCGCTGTTGAGCACGACCCACGCGCCGCCGTGCACGAACGCGATCGGCGACTTCCCGAGCACCGCGACGAGCAGGCGCGGGTCGGCGGTCGCGCGGGTCAACGCGTCGCGCAGCCCGCGGATCGACGCGAGGACCCCGGCGGGCGCCCGATCCGCTCCCGGCGGCATCGCCGGCAGCCGGGACAACACGGCCGCGCTGACGAAGAACGTCACGGCGTCGACGATCAGCGCCACGACGGGGTCGATCGCGGCCAGGAACCCGCCGAGCGCCGTCCCGACGGCGAACATCACGCTCCAGGTCGCGCCGTCGAGCGCGTTCGCCGCGAGCAGCTCTTCGGTGTCGACGGCCCGTCGCAACGCGCCCGAATGCGCTGGTTGCCCCAGCGCTCCCACGGTGACGCGCAGCAGGAGCAGGATCTGCAACGCGGCGAGGGAGCCGGTCGCGCCCGCGGCGACGATCGCGGCGGCGAGCAGGCCCTGGCCGATCCGGGCGCCGATCAGGACGGAGCGGCGATCGAAGCGGTCGGCGAGCGCTCCGGCCCACGGCGCGACGAACGCGCTGGGGATGGTGTGCGCGACGAGCACGAACGCGACCGCGAACGGGCCCCCGCCTTGCTCGACCGTCAGGATGGAGGCCGCGATGTAGGTCAGCCAGTCGCCCGCGAGCGACACGACCTCGGCGGCCCACAGCGCGCGAAACGCGGGCCGCCGACGGAGCAACGCGAGGCCATGCCACACGGTCATCGTGCTCCTTCCCCGCGGCGCGCGCCCGATCGTCGCCCGGGCGCGGCGGCTATCGCGTCGCCCGGGAGCGCGCGCGAGCCGCGCGGGGCTATGCTCCGGCCGGGGAGGCGCGGTGGAGGGGTTCGCCGACGGTGTGGTGCACACCGGGCTCGCCATCGCGGGCCTGATGCTCGTCGGCCAGGGCGTCGTCCGCTCGATCCCTGCGCTTCGCCGTGTCGGCGTGCCGGCCGCGATGATCGGCGGCGTCGCCGGGCTGCTGCTCGGCTCCGAAGGCCTCGGCGCGCTGCCGTTTCGCCGCGACGTGCTCGAGCAGGTCGTCTACCACGGCCTCGCCCTGACGTTCATCGCCGTCGCGCTGCGGCCCCCCGAAGCGACCGCCGACGCACGCGGCGCGCGCGGCATGGCGCTCGGCATCGGGCTGCTGTTCACGGGGCAGGCGCTGGTCGGCTTGTTGTGCGTGCTCGCGCTCGGGCTGGTGGGAGCGGGGGTACACCCAGGCTTTGGCGCGATCTTGCCGCTCGGGTTCGAGCAGGGCCCCGGTCAGGCGATGTCGCTCGGCGGGGCCTGGGAGGCGGCCGGGATGCCGGACGGCGCTCAGGTCGGGCTGATCGTCGCCGCGATCGGGTTCGCGTGGTGCGTCGTCGTCGGTGTGCCGCTCGTCGCGTGGGGGCGTCGCCGCTGGGGCGTCGCCGCCGTCGCGGAGGGGGCGTCGCGCGCGGACAACGAGCGGACGGGCGGCGATCTGGAGCCGCTCGCCGCCCACGCCGGCGCCATCGGGCTCGTCTACGCGGTCACCTGGTTCGTGTGCGAGGGCGTGTTCCGCGCGCTCTCGTTCGCGCCCGACGTCGCGCAGATGGTGTGGGGGTTCCCGTTCTTGTTCGGCGCGCTCGTCGGGATGATCCTGCGGCGGCCGCTCGCGCGCGCGTTGGGCTTGAATGGTCGGATGCTCGGCCGGATCGCGGGGATGGCCGTCGATGTGACCACGGTCGCCGCGCTCGCCGCGATCGAGCTCGCGGTGGTGTGGAGCCACGCGCTGCCGATCGGGCTGGTGACGACCGTCGGCGGCATCGCTACTGCGGCGGTGTCCATCGGGCTCGCGTCGCGGCTGTTCCCGAAGCAGACGCTGGAGCACGTCGCGGTGTTGTTCGGCATGGGCACCGGCACCACCCCGACCGGGCTCGCGCTGCTGCGGATGGTCGATCCGCTGATGCGGTCGTCGGCGTCGGGCGCGGCGATCGGGGGCTCGGCGATGGCGATCCCGATGGTCGCGCCGGTGCTCATCGGCGTGTTGCCGTTGGCGGTGTCGGGGTCGGTCGGCGCGGCGGTGGGCGCGTGCGTCGTTTGGATCGGCGTCTTGTTGGTCGGCGGCTGGCTCACGGGCACGCTGCGCCGCTGACCGGATCACCGGTCGAGGAACGCCTCGATCGCAGACGCGTTGGCGGCCGCGTCGTGCTTGCCGAGCGCGACGAGCTCGCGGGTGTACTGCCGGTCGAACAGCAGGTAGGACGCCAGGTCCGACCCCTCGGCTTCGCCGGTGTCGATGAGGGACAGCAGGGCGTACATTGGCGTGAAGCGGCGCGCCTGCCGTCGCAGCCGCGCGACGTGACTGGCCGCGATCGCGCCGATGTTCTCGCTGGGCTGGACCAGCGCCTCGCGCACCGGCACGAACGCGACCGACGATGCCCGCTGCGCCCGCTCCGCCATGCGCGCGCAGAAGTCGTCGCCGTAGGTGGCGGCCCCGTCCGCCAGGAATCGGTTGATGCGCCGCAGCTCGTCGACGTCGGACGTGATGTGGTCGAGCAAGAACGCGTCGAGCACCTTGCCGAGCAAGAACGCGGCGGACGGGTAGCGATCCGACGCGAGCGGGATCGGCTCTTTGCTCGTCGCGAGCGCGATGATCAGCACGTCGCGGGCGCCGAGGCGGACCGCTGGATCGAGCGGGGTGTTCTGCCGCAGACCGCCGTCGCAGTACAGATCGCCGCCGATGCGCACCGGCGGGAACAGCAGGGGGATCGCGGCCGACGCCAGCGTGTGATCGAGCGTGATGGTGGTGTCGGTCAGCGTGTTGCGCTTGGGGGTGGCGCGGGGGTGCGCGAGGTCGGACCGGCGCTGCAAGAACACGGTCGGACGGCCCGTCGGCACGTGGGTGGCGGTGATGGTCAGCGCGCCGAGGCGCCCCGCCGCGACGTGCTCGGTGATGCGCGGCCACGGGATCCCGCCGCCGACGATGCGCGCGAGCGGACGCGGGTCGAACAGCCCGGCGGGCTTGGCGCCCCCGAGGATCAACCGACGCAGCCCGAGGATCTGCTCACCACCGATGCGCAGCACACGCTCGAGCTCGAGGTCGTCCCACACCGCGTCGAGGGTGGTGCGGGCGTCGAGCGGGGTGTCGATGTGGGCGGCGAGCAGGGCCCCGGTGAGCGCGCCGACCGATGTACCCGACACGATGTCGGCCCATGGACCGGGGCGACGCGCAGCCAGCCCGAGCACGTAGCTCAGCGCGCCCGCTTCGTAGGCGCCGCGGGCGCCTCCACCCGACAACACGACTGCCCGCATCCTGCCTCCGGGTAATCCTCTAACCGCGCCGGGGAGGAGATCGGGCTGGGGAGGAGATCTGGCTTGTAACAGGCTCCGCAGGCATCCCCAGCGTTGCCCGATATCTGAATCGGTGCCGCGACGATCTCGTAGCGGAGCGCATTCCGCATGCGTCAGGTGAGGTCCGCGCCTCGATCCGCGGGGGCTGCGGCCGCCGGCACGCACCTGAAGGGGGACGGACCACCGGCGCTACGCTGTCTGCCGCTCACAAAGGCGACGTCTGCGGTTCAGCGTGCGACCACGCGGCCGAGGATGTCTACTTACACTCGGCCGGGTTGACGGGCTTCGCGTCTGCAGCGGTGGGCACCACCACGTTCGCACAGCCCGGGTGCGCGCCGTTGTCCTGGCAGAACTGGCGCTGCAGGTCGGGGGCGGTCACCGCGTTGAACGTGCGGCGGTTGTTGACCAAGAACGTGGGGCTGGAGCCGATGTTGAGCTCGGCGGCGCCGGCGAAGCTCGCCGCGACGAGGCTCGGCCCCTTGCCGTCGTAGCACTGCTCGAGGCGCCCGACGTCCATGTCGGCCTCTTCCGCGCACTCCTTCCAGTCGCCGTTCTTGTAGTCGCGGCTGAAGCACGCCATGTACTTCAAGAACTGGGCCTCTTCCGGATACAGCGACTGCGCGCACGCCTCACGGATGTCGTGCTCGACCTCGGACGGGCCGTGCATCGACTTGAGCTCGCCACCGTCGGCGTCCCCGATGAAGTGCACCGTCAGGTCGATGTCGCCCATCTCGCGCACGACCTGCTCGGCCGCGATCAGCGCCTTGGCGCCATACGGGCACTGCGACATCACGTACAGATCGAGCGTGTTGGCCTTCGCCTCCCGGCAGACGAGCTGCGTGGAGCACCCGCTGTCCGCGCAGTCGACCTGCCCGTCCGCGTCGTCGTCCGTGTTGTTGTCGCAGATCTCGGCCGTGGGGTCGAACTTGCCGCCGACCTTGAGCTCGAGGTGCTCGCCGATCGGCCGGGTGAACCGCTCGATCGCCGCGAAGCCCTCGTCGCGCTTGGCGTCGGGGCTGAGCAGGACGGTGGGCAGGAGCTTGAACGTGGGCTCCGAAGCCTGCAATTCGGCGTAGAGCCGCTTGCCGTCCTCGGTGTTGTAGTCGACGTACGTGACGTTCAAGCCGGGCAGCTCGCCCTTCAGGCGGGGCTCGACCTTGTGCAGGTCGCACTCGGCGCACCGGTCGTCCGAGAAGAAGATGGCGTTGACCGCCACCGGCTTCGGGATGTCGGCGCACGCCTGCGGCGCGTCGGCCCCGTACGTGTTGCACAGCGCGCGCATGAAGTCGGTCGGCTTGCGGCCGCCGGCGTACGGCGCGCCGTCGAGGAAGATGGTCGGGGAGCCGCGCGCCTCCTTCTCCTTCGAGAGCGCGAACGACTTCGCGAGCAGCTGGGCGCCCTGGTCGCCGTTGACGCAGGCGGTGAGGGCGGCGACGTCGAGGCCCGTCTTCTCGCCGCACGCCGTCCAGTTCGTGTGCACGGCCTTCATGTCTTCGTTCTGGCAGTCGATGAACGGCAAGACATCCGGGTTCTGCGCGTGCGCGCACAGCTGCGCCACGTTGCCCGTGACCTCGTTCGGTCCGTGCAGCGACTCGAACGCGCCGGGGCCGCCCTCGCCGATGTACTGGATGTCGAACGTGACGGCTTTGCCGAGCTTCTCGCGCACCGACACGAGCGACTCTTCGACTTGCACGCCGTACGGGCACTGCGACATCACGAACACTTGCAGCGTCGGGATGTGGGCCGGCAACGGGCCATCCGGGAGGGGAGCGGTGCCGCTGCCTTCGCAGGCGGCGGCGAGGAGGAGCGCGAGCGCGCTCAACGTGTGTGGGTAACGCATGTCGCGGCGTATATTCCAAGGCCCGCGTCGCGGCACGCCCGCGCGCGGCGGGTGACGGAACGAGACGGGCCGTGGCCCTCGGGGGACGCGTGGTGTGGTGGTTGTTATCAGCGTGCCGCAGCGTCAGCGGCCCGGCGGTGGACGCCGACGGGGATGGTTGGGCAGACGCCGAGGACTGCGCGCCCACCGATCCGGCCGTCTACCCGGGCGCGCCCGAGCGCTGCGACGGCCTCGACGGCGACTGCGACGGCGAGGCCGACGGCGCGTGGGACGCCGACGCCGACGGCGTGTGGGTCGGGGGCGTCGGCTGCCCGCTGCCGGTCGACTGCGACGACGGCGATCCCGGCGTCAACCCGTTCGCGGAGGAGCGGTGCGACGGCGTCGACCAGGACTGCGACGGCGTGGTCGACGAGGGCGAGGATCGCGACCGGGACGGGTACTTCGTGTGCGACGACTGCGACGACGCCGATCCCGCCGTGCACCCCGGCGCGGTCGAGACCTGCGACGGCGTCGACGAGGACTGCTCCGGGCTCGCCGACGAGCCGTTCGACCTCGACGGGGACGGCGGCAGCCCGTGCCTGGACGACTGTGACGACGCCGATCCGTACGCGTCGGGCGGCTTGCCCGAGCAGTGCGACGGCCGCGACAACGACTGCGACGGCCTCGTCGACGAGGGCATGGACGCCGACGGCGACGGGGTCCTTCCGTGCCGGGGCGACTGCGACGACGGCGATCCGTCTGTGTTCCCCGGGGCGCCCGAGGTCTGCGACGGCGTGGACACCGACTGCGACCCGTCGACGGACGAGCGGGTCGACGCCGACGGGGACGGCCTGGCGGCCTGCGACGGCGACTGCGACGACACGTCGGCCGCGGCGTACCCGGGGCTCGTCGAGCAGTGCGGCGACGGCCTCGACAACGACTGCTCCGGCGCCGCCGACGACGACCTCGCGTGTTGGGGCTGCGTGGACCACGGATCGAGCGTCACCTGCGCCGCGTACGTGGCGTGGGGCACCGCCCGCGACGCGTGCGTGTCGTTGGGGCTGGTGCTCGCGGATCCGGGCGGTGGCACCGACAACGACGTGTGGTCCAACGCGGCGTGGGCGATCGTCGGCGCGCCGGCTTGGATCGGGGCGTCGGACGAGGCGTCGGAGGGCGTGTGGGTGTGGACCGACGGATCGCCCGTCGCCTGGACCGCGTGGGCCGCCTACCAGCCCGATAACGCCGGCGCGGCCGAGCACTGCGCGGCGACCAACTACGGGCCGGTCGCCGCGTGGAACGACTGGCCGTGCGCCACCGCGTTGCCGTTTGTATGTGTTCCTTAGGCTTTAGAACGTCACGTACCAATAATAGCCGCTCGAGCCTGGGTAATAGCTCGACGCCGACCAGGTCTTGACGGTGCTCCCGTCGACCGAGCTGTAGGCGCGCTGCTCGCCCCAGTAGTTGACGAGCACGTTCCCGGACGAATCGAACGCCAGCGTCCACGTGGTCGAAGGTGGGTAGGCGATGCGCACCGACGACAACGCCGCCCCCGTCACCTTGTCGAAGTGCACGAGGTTGCCGGCGGAGTCGAGCCCGTACAGCTCGTTGGCCGCGTCCATCGCGACCGCGGAGATGAGCCCCGCGTAGGCGTTGATCATCGCGGCGCTGCCGCCGGGCGTGTAGCGGACGACGCCGCAGTTCGAAGCGGCGTAGATCGAGCCGTCGTGGTCGATCGACATCGCGCTGTTGCCGAAGTAGGGCTTGCAGGCGGACCCACCAAGGTCGGCGTACAACGACCAGCTCCCCGTGCTGACGTCCATTGCCCAGATGTCGCCGTTGGTGTAGTCGCCGACGTAGTACGTGTTGTCGTAGACGACGCCGCCACCCACCTGCCCGACCCCGAACGTCCCGATGAGCGTGGAGCGCGAGGTGAACGGCTCGCTCTGCGCGAACACGTTCCCAACCAGGTCGTTGTAGTACAGCACCGACTGGTCTTCGTTCCAGGTCACGCCCTCGGGCGACGACGACGGGTCCGCCGAGCCGAACCAGTCGCTCGTGCCGATGATCCCGAAGCCGTCGTCGTTGTAGAGGGCGTAGTAGTAGTTCCCGTCCTTCTCGACGCGGTGGCCGCCGTAGCTCAGCGTGCAGGTGACGAACTCGTCGGTGGAGCCGTCGCAGTCGTCGTCGCGGCCGTTGCACACCTCTGTGCCACCTGGGTGCACGGTGGGGCGGGTGTCGTCACAGTCGGACGCGTCGTCGGTGTAGCCGGTGCTGTCGCACTCGGACAGCGGCGCGTCGGGGTCGCCGAAGCCGTCGCCGTCGCTGTCGGCGTAGTAGCCGGGCGCGCCCGCGGCGCCGTCGTCGATGAGGCCGTCACAGTCTTCGTCGACGCCGTCGCACGTCTCGGCGGCGCCCGGGTACCGGGCGGGATCGGCGTCGTCGCAGTCTTCTGCGACGACGACGCCGTCACCGTCGAGGTCGTCGTCTGGGGTGGCGGGGTTGCAGTCGTTGTCGACGCCGTCGTACGGGACCTCGGCGCTGCCGATCGCGGGGTCGGTGTCGTCGCAGTCCTCGGCGAGCGGGTACCCG
>CAIUDO010000330.1 GCA_903897935.1 uncultured Pseudomonadota bacterium | reverse complement strand
GTCAGCAGTCAGCGGTCAGCGGTCAGCCCGGTCAAAGCCATGCATCGCTCCATTCGACCGGGTTGTTCGCGTTCAGGTGAAGGTCGGTTGGGTCACCATCGCGCCATTGTCAAGCTGATGGCTGGTGGCTGATGGCTCGGCCCTGCGCTTGTTTTGGGGCTAGCGTGGCATCGACGCTACAACCACTCGAGGACCGCGGCCTCGACGCTGCCCGCCGCGTCGTTGCCGATCTCGATCCAACGGATCGTGAAGGTTCGGTCGATCACCAATACCGTCGGCTGATAACCATGGTCGTACGCCGTCCAGACGGTCTCCGCTTCGTCCGCGAGCACGGCGTGGGTGAGGCCGAACGTCGACGCCCACGCCTCGAGGTCGGCGGCGTCCGGGGCGTCTCCGCCGGCGTCCTGGAAGATCACCGTGACCACGGCGAGGCCGTCGGCGCCGTGTTCCTCGGCGAGTCGTTGCCCGACGGGGGCGAGGTTCTGGCAGTACGGGCACCACATCGCGCTCACGTCGAGCACGATGACGTCGCCTGCGTAGTCCGACAAGCTGTGCGCCACGCCGTTGGCGTCCAGGAGCGTGAAGTCGAGGGCACAATCACCGACGTCCGTCCCGACCGTGCCCTCGCACACGAGCGGTGCCGTGTCGGTTTCGGTGTCGGTATCGGCGTCGCTATCGGAATCGGTGTCGGAATCGGTGTCGGAATCGGCGTCGGTATCGGCGTCGCTATCGGAATCGGCGTCGGTGTCGGCGTCCGACAGGGTTGAACCGGTCTCGGTCGGGGCGGGGGCGGCGCTCTCTTTCGCGGCGTTCGACGAACACCCGAGCGCAAAGACGGTGACGTGGAGGGGCAGCCAGCGCATCGGGACTCCTTGGGGCGGCAGATATGCCCGTGGGCGCCCGGCGGTTACCGCGCTGGCGATTGGCGGCCTCGTGGCGCGGTGGGTACGCTCCGAACCCGGAGCTTCGATGCGCACCCGCCCGCCCGATCCGCCTCGCCGCGTCACCACCGCCCTGCCAGGCCCGCGCGCCGCCCAGCTGATCCAGCGCGGCTCGTTCGACCTGCAGTCGCCGTACCGAGCCGTCGTGTTCGACGACCTCGCGAGCGCTGGCTGCTCGCTCGTCGACGTCGACGGCAACGTGTTCCTCGACCTGTTCTCCAGCTTCGCGCTCGGCGCGTTGGGCTACAACCACCCGGCGATGGTCGCGGTGGGCCGGTCGCCCGAGTTCGTCGCCGCGGCGTGCAACCCGTCGTCGACGCCGTTCGTCACCTCGCCGAGCTGGATCACCTTCATGGAGGCGCTGCAGCAGCGGTTCGCGCCCCCGGGCGCGCGTCACGCGTACTGCGTCGACGCGGGTGGGGAGGGCGTCGAGTCGGCGATCAAGGCGGCGTTCATCGTCCACGGGGAGCGTCGGCGCCGCGCCGCGGGCCGCCCGGCGAGCCCGCTCGAGCTGCCGCCCGACGAGGGCAAGGCGTGGATGGAGAATCGCGGGACCGACGCCGTGATCGTCTCGTTCGACGGGGCGTTCCACGGGCGCGGGCTCGGCCCGATGTCGGCGACGCACAGCAAGCTCATGCACAAGGCGGATCTCCCGGCGTTCCCGTGGCCGGTCGTGCCGTTCCCCGCGAACCGCTGGCCGCTCGAGCGCTACGCGGACGAGAACGCGGCGGCCGAGGCCGCGTCCCTGCGCGCCCTCGCCGACGTGCTCGACGCGTACGCTGGGCGGGTGGCCGCGGTGCTGGTCGAGCCGGTGCAGTCCGAAGGCGGCGACCGCCACGCGTCGGCGGCGTTCTTTCGCGAGGTGCAGCGTCTGGCCGCCCAGGCTGGCGCGGCGCTGATCCTCGACGAGGTCCAGACCGGGACGGGCATCAGCGGCCGCTTGTGGTGCCACACGTGGTTCGACCTGCCCACCCCGCCCAACTTCGTGACGTTCGGCAAGAAGATGCAGTTGGGTGGCTACTTCTGCGACGAAGCGCACACCGTGCAGCAGTTCGGCCGCATGTACCAGACCCGCAACGGCGACCGCGCGCGCGGCCTGCTCGCGCTGGCCACCCTGGAGACGATCGAGGCCGACGGCTTGCTCGAGAACGTGCGCACCACCGGTGCGCTGTTCCTCGACGAGCTGTCGGCGTTGGAGCGGTCGTTCCCCACGCTGATCTCGCAGGCGCGTGGGCGCGGGTTCTTGTTGGCGTTCGATCTGCCCGACGCCGGCCTGCGCGACCGCTTCAACCGGCGCTGCCTCGAGCTCGGCTTGTTCGCCAGCTACACGGGGGTGCGCTCCGTTCGGCTGCGTCCGCACCTGATCACCGGCCCGGCCGAGGTCGCCGAGGCGATGGGCGTCTTCCGCCGCGTCTGCTCGGAGATGGTCGCATGATCCTGCACCTCGCGGAGTCGGACGCCGCTCCGTCCGAGCGGACGCCCAAGCTCACCGCCGCGCTCGCGTCGTTCCGGGTCGAAGAGGTCGACGACGACGCCAAGTTCGCTGTCGGGTACGGCCTGTTGGCGGGTTGGTTCGGGCCGTCCGGCGAGATCGAGCGCCGCGAGACGCTGGAGTGGTGGCGTGCGGCGCCGCACCGGCACCTCGACGGGCACCCGGTGTGTCGGTACCACATGCTCACGTGCTGGTCCGGCGACCGCCTCGCGGGCGTTCGCGACTGCTTCACGTCGGTCGATCCGGCGACGGGCCGTGTCGTGGTGTTGTTGTCGCACAGCCTGGTCCTCCCGGAGTTTCGGCGGACCGGGGTGGCCTCGTTGTTTCGGATGGCGCCGGTGGCCCTCGCCCGCGCGGACGCCGCTCGCCACGCGGTCGACGCGCCCGAGATCGTGTTGTTTGCCGAGATGGAGATGGTGCAGGCGCACGACCGCGACTCCGTCATCCGGCTCTCCGCGTACGGCCGCTCCGGGTTCTCGGTGGTCCCTCCTGCGATCCTGCCGTACGCTCAGCCGGACTTCCGGTCCGACGCCGAGCTCGCGGGTGGGGCGCCGGAGCCGCTCCCGTTCATCGCGCTGGTGCGCCAGGTCGGTGAGGAGGATCGAGGCGACATCCCGCGCGAGCGCCTGCTCGCGCTCGTCCGGCACGTGCAGGCCACCCACATGCACCACACGGACCACGCTCAGCTCGCGATGATCCGCACGCACGCGCTGGCCCCGCTCGAAGCAGACGATCGCCCTGCGCTCCCGCTGATCGCCCTCCGAGACGTGGCGCGCCGGCCCGACAGCCTCGCGCCGCTGCTCCGTGCCACCGTCTTCCCGCTCTACCCGCCCGCCTGGCGCGGCCCGACCCCGCTGGTCGATCCCGCCGCCGAGATCGTCCGGCTGCGGCGCGCCTGGGCGCGGCCACCCGAGGAGGCCACCGTGTCGGATCCCGTCATACCGGAGCCCATCATCCCCCTCGAGCCGGCGCGAGCGTCCGTTCGCACGGCCGTGCCGGGCCCGCGCTCCGAGGCGCTGCGCGCCAAGCACGGCCAGCTTCAGGACGCGCGGTCCATCCACCTGTACCAGGACGCGATCGCGAGCCGCGGCAACTACCTCGTCGACGTCGACGGCAACGCGCTGCTCGACGTGTACGGGCACATCGCGGCGCTGCCGCTCGGGTACAACCACCCCGACCTGCTCGCGGCCTGGAACGACGGGCGCTTCGCGTGGTGCGCGGGCTTTCGGCCGGCGCTCGGCGTGGCGCCGTCCACGGAGTGGGTGGAGCTCCTGCAGCGGTCGTTGTGGGCGCGCCGCCCGGCTGGGGCGGGGTCGGTGCTCACGGTCACGAGCGGGGCGGAGGCCGTAGAGAACGCGATCAAGGCCGCGTTCGTCGTCGCGGCGGCCCGTCGTCGCGGCGGGGCCGGCTTCTCGGAAGACGACCTCCGGCTCGTCATGCAGAACCGTCAACCGCACACCGACGGCGTCGTGATCTCGTTCGAAGGGTCGTTTCACGGGCGGTCGCTCGGCGCGTTGTCGGCGACGCGCAGCAAGCCGATCCACAAGCTGGACTTCCCCGCGTTCCCGTGGCCAATGGTGCCGTTCCCTGCGAACCGGTTCCCGCTCGACCGATACGCCGCGGAGAACGCCGAGGCCGAGGCGCGTTCACTGCAGGCGGTGCGCGACGCGATCGCGGGCGCGGGCGGTCGGGCGGTCGCCCTGATCGTGGAGCCCATCCAGGGCGAAGGCGGGGATCGTCACGCCAGCCCCGCGTACTTCCGGGCGCTCCGGGCGCTGTGCGCGGCGCACGACGTCCTGTTCATCGTCGACGAGGTGCAGACGGGCGGCGGCGCGTGCGGCACGTTCTGGGCGCACGAGGCGTGGGGCCTGGATTCGCCGCCCGACATGGTCACCTTCTCGAAGAAGCTCCAGCTCGGAGGCGTGTTCTTGCGCGAGGGTCTCGCGCCCGAGCTGCCGTATCGGTTGTTCAACACCTGGCTGGGCGACCCGCTCCGGCTGGCGCAGCTCGACGTGATCCTCGACGTGATGGACCGCGACGGCCTGATCGAGCACACCGCGCGCACCGGGCGGCGGCTGCTCGCGGGGCTCGAGCAGCTCACCGAGCGGTTCCCGTCGTTGTTGTCGGCGCCGCGCGCGGTCGGCACGTTCGCGGCGATCGACGTACGGTCCGGGGGTGAGCGCGACCGGGTGCTCGCCGCCGCGCGTGGCCTCGGGCTGGAAGCGGGCGGGTCGGGGGATCGGTCGATCCGGTTCCGGCCCGCGCTGGTGTTCGGCGCCCGCCACGTCGACGAGGCGGTCGGCTTGCTCGGCGAGGCGTCGTCTATCGTGGAGGGAGCGTGATCCAGGTATTTCATTCACCACAGTATCACGCCGACCTCGGCACCCACATCATGCCGATCCGCAAGTTCGGGCTGGTTCGGGAGCGCATCGAGGCGCTCGGCTTGCCGATCCGGGTCGCGCGGCCGGACCCGGTCAGCGACGCCGATCTGCTGCGTGTGCACACGCTCGAGTACGTGACGGCCATCGCGACCGGGCACCCGCGCGCGCTCGCCGAGTCGCAGAAGTTCCCGTGGTCGCCGCAGCTCGCGGAGTCGGTCCGGTGGACGAACGGAGGCTGCATCGCGGCGTTGAAGGCTGCGTTGCAGGACGGCATCGCCGGAAACCTCGCCAGCGGGTTCCACCACGCCCACGGCCCGCACGGTGAGGGGTTCTGCACGTTCCACGGGCTGATCGTCGCGCTCGAGCACGTGCGCGCGTCGGGCCGGAATCTGCGGGCGCTCATCCTGGACATGGACCTCCACTACGGGAACGGCACCGCGGCCTTGCTTCGGGATCGCCCATGGTGCCACGCGCTGTCGATTTATGGCAACTGGTACAAACAGAACCTGGCGTACCGCGACGTCACGTCCGAGCGCGCCGAGGACACCGAGAACTCGTGGTCCATCCCGGTCCCGAACGGCGCTGACGGTGCGTTGTACCTGAAGATCCTCGCGGACGCGCTCCCGGGCGCGATCGAGCGCGCGCGGCCGGACGTGCTGATCTTCCAGGCGGGCGCCGATCCGTATCGTGAGGATCCGTACAGTCCGCTCGACCTCGGCCACGACGACCTGCTCGCGCGGGACCGCTACGTGTTCGAGGTGGCGAAGCGCACCGACCTCCCGTGCATGTGGGTGTTGGCCGGCGGCTACACGAAGGACATCGACAAGGTCGTCGAGGTGCACGTCAACACGGCGCGGGCGGCGTGCGCGGTGTACGCGCCTTCGTGACGGAGCGCAGACGCGCAGTCGTCACACGCCAGCCGTTGCGCCCGGCGCCGCCTGCAGGCACCATCGCCGCCCCTGCGGAGGTGTCGTCGTGGTGCTGCTGCTCGCGTTGTGGGTGTCGGCCGCCGAGGCCGCGTGCTCGGTCTCCGATTTGCGGCCAATCAGCGGCACGGTCGCCGCGTCCAGCCCGGCGTTCACCTGGCGCGGCTCCGCGGATTGTACGTCGTACCGCGTGATGTGGAGCCCGTCGGGCACCTTCGTCGGCGACGTCACGACGTCGGCGTGGAGCGCGAGCCGTCGCGTCGCGCTCACCGAGGACGTGTTCGACGCGCGGGTCGCCGGTCCGTGGAGCAGCGGCGTATCGTGGCGCGTGCAGGGCCGCGACGCCGCGATGGTGACGACGATGTCGCCGGTCGCGCGCCTCGGCGTCGACCCTGACGACGACGATGACGGCGTCACCGTGAGCGAGGGCGACTGCGACGATCTCGACCCCGCGGTGGCCCCCGGGTTGCCGGACGACGACTGCGACGGGCTTGACCAGGATTGTGACGGGTGGCCGGACGACGCGGACGGCGTCGACGTCGACGTCGACGGCATCGCCG
>CAIUDO010000329.1 GCA_903897935.1 uncultured Pseudomonadota bacterium | reverse complement strand
GTACGTCTACGACGGGCTCGGCAGGCTGGTGATCGCGACGGACGCCGGCGACACGTGGTCGTACGGTCGGGACGCGGACGGCGAGGTGGTGGTTCGAACGGGGCCGGGCGGGGAGACGCGCAGCTTCCGAGGTTGGACGCGCCAGTCCGGCGGGGTGGTGTCGGAGGATGTGGCGCCGATGCTGACGTACGCGGGCGGGGAGCGTCGTTGGCACCTGAAGGAGGTGGACGGGACGACGGTGGTGACGTCGAAGGACCTGGGGATGGTCGTCGGTCACCGTCGGCAGGGGGTGTATGGGCAGCGGTACGTGGAGGGCGGGAGTCCGGAGCGGAAAGCGGCGTTCCACGGGCGATGGGAGGAGGAAGCGGACCTCGTGGCGATGGGTCCGCGGCACGTGAATCGGGTGGACGGGCGGTGGTTGCAGCCGGAGCCGCTGCTGATGGAGGGGATCCCTCAGGCGCAGTTGAAGGACCCCCGAGGCGTCGCAACGTATCGATACAGCCGCAACACCCCAGGCACCTACCAGGACCCGACGGGGAAGGCGCCGGTGGCCGGCGCTGTGATCGCGTGGGGGGTCTTCGAGGTCGTCGGCACGGCGGCCGATTTCCTCGCTGTCGGGGCCTCCGCCTACGGTTGGACGCAAGGGACCGTCACGACGACAGCGCTCGTGGTTGATGTCGGATTGACCGGGGTCGGCCTAGTGTCGCCAGCGGCAGGCATGGCGGGCGGCGCCAAAGGAATGAAGCACGTCGTCTCGATGGCGGACGAGGCCATCGACGCCGTGAGGGCGGCAGGTGCAGCCGACGAAGCCGCTGCGGTTGCCTCAAAGACCTTCGGCTCCGGAAAAGGGCAACACACCGCGACCGTGATCCACGAGCGGGGCGGCGAAGTTCTCTCGTCCAAGACCATCACGAGCGGGAACATGACGCCAGATGAGAAGGCGCTTGGGTTCCCGCAGTCGTCCTTGGCCACCCACACTGAGGCCCGCGCCGTCCGGGACACGCCGCTTCAGTCCGGAGACAGCCTGACGATCCAGGGGCAGTACCCGCCCTGTCCGACCCGTAAGGGGAAGATGAACGCCGCCGCGAGGGAGACCGGCGCGTCGGTCACCTACACCTACGAGGACAAGGTCTGGGAGGCTGGGAAATGAGCGCACCTCTGCCAGAACTTGTCGCCCACGTCGCCGGAGTCGCCGAGGTCGGCGATCCACCCGTTCTGGTCGCGTCGGTCGCGGAGGAACCTGACGGATCGGGCGTCCGACTGGAGTTCCAACGAGCGTCGGTCTTCGACGACCAAGACCGCCGCCTCGGCATGGACACCTACTGCATTTGCACCGGCGAGGGGGCCACCCACTACGGAGGTGTCGAGCGGATGGACGACGACGAGGACGGGGTCAACATCGCCCTCAATCCCGAGGCCGCATCCCGCCTTCACGTCCCCGACGCCTTCCGGATTCGGCTCGCAGTCGCTCCCGAAGCTCGGGCCGCGTTCCTGGATGGCCTGCGCCGCGTGATCGAAGGGCCACGCGTCGCGTGACGTCAGCCCGAAGACGATGTTTTCAACGCGGTTTCGGTGCGACCTCCTCGCCGGTCGCAGGGCCCGTCCGGGACTTTATCGAGCGGTTCCGGGCTGATCGCAAGCGGGGTTGGAAGCTCGTCGGCGCGCACGTGGACGTCGGGTGTATCGGGCGGTCAGGCTCGCCGTCTCGCGCTCGACGTCTGGTCGGGGCGTAGACACAGCGCCCGCTGCCGCGGCGAAATGCTCTCGCCAAAGCCGGTAACCCTCAACGCGACGTCATCGCATCCGCGAGGGCGGCGCTGAACGCGTCGAGCAGGGCTTTGTCCTTCACGGCGTCCGGCTCGGTCGTGTCCTTCGCGGCGCGGCGCTTCCGTGGGGCTGGCGACGCGGGCGGCGCAGTTGGCACGGCCACGGGCGCCGGAGTGGGCGTCGTGGCTGGACGAACCGCCGGCGACGG
>CAIUDO010000328.1 GCA_903897935.1 uncultured Pseudomonadota bacterium | reverse complement strand
CCCGGGAAGATGGAGATGTCGGCGTCGTCGCAGTCGCCGCCGAGCACCGAGATGCCGTCGCCGTCGCCGTCGGACGACCCGCTGTCGACGACCCCGTCGCAGTCAACGTCGACGCCGTTGCCGGGCACCTCGACAGCGCCCGGCGCGACCGTGCGGTCGTCGTCGTTGCAGTCGCCGTCGTCTTCCGTGAACCCGTCGCCGTCGTCGTCGCTCGCCGCAGTGCCCTCGTCGACCGCGCCGTCGCAGTCTTGGTCGGCGGCATCCGCCGTCTCCAGCGCGCCCGGGTGTACACCGGGATCGCTGTCGTCGCAGTCGCCGCCGCAGGTGGTGAAGCCGTCCGTGTCGACGTCGTACGCGGTCGGATCCCCGTTCTCGCAGTCGTTACCGACCAGGGTCACCGCCGGCAGCACCCCCGGGACGTCGAGGTCGAGCTGCATCGACGTCATGGCCGCGGCGTCGGTCGACGGGGTGAACAACACGTCGAGGACCGCGATGTCGCCGGCCTCGACGAGCACCGGCAGCGGGGTGTCGAGGGTGAACTGGGCGTCGACGATGCCGGCCGACGTGACGGAGAACGGCGCGTCACCATCGTTCGAGATCGACACGGTGCGCCGGGACGAGCCGCCGACCGCGACCGGCCCGAAGTCGACGGCGAGCGGCCACAACACCGGCGCCGCCTCCGCGCCGATGCCGCGCAGCTCGACCTCGATGGACGGATCGACCGCGTCCGAGATCACGGTGGCGACCGCGTAGTGGTACCCCGCCTCGAGCGGGGTGTACCGCAGGGTCAAGGTCGCGGAGCCCTCTTGCGGCACCGTGGCTTCGCCTTGGATCACCTCGAAGAAGTCACCGTCCAGGTTCGACACGTCGACCCGGAGCACGGTCACGTCGGCGCCTTCGACGTTGTCGACCTGGATCTCGAAGTCGACCGTGTCGCCGATGACGAGGGTGCCGAGGTCGGACAACCCCGGCGACACCTCGATCGTGCCTTGGGCTTCTTTGAACGAGACATCGGTGCCACCGCAGCCTGCGGCGACCAGCATCAGCATCGTCAACCAAGAGGATCGGGTCACGGCCCCTCCGAGAGGTCAACAGTGTACAGGCCGCCTGACGCGCTCCGTTGTCGTACGACCAACTATAAAGCTTATAGGCGACTAAATCTGGCTAATCTACCTCGCGCGCCAGCGTTGCACGAGGCGCGGCGCGCGCGCGGGCGCCGCGCGCCGGCTACACGCCCAGGCGGAGGCGCCGATGTTGCCCAACACACGCCACATCATGGTGGACGATCGCGGGTGGGCGTTGCACCACCGCGCGCTCCACACAATCTCGTGGGACAACGAGGTCGACGACCGACTGACCGTCATGTTCTCGATGGAGCCGCCTGATCTGTGCGCCGTCCCCGACGGCACGCCCACCAACGACGCCCTCCTGCGCGCCGCGTACCAGCGGCAGACCCGCGAGAACAACGGCGCGGTGCTGGAGATCGAGTCGGTGACCGTCGCTGGGGTGCCGTCGCTCCGCACCCTGTTCCGGTTCCCGCATCGGCCAGCACCGGGCGTGGTGTACCTGGGGTCGTTGATCGTCCCGTTCCGAGATTGGTCCTACATCCTCCGCGTGCAGACCGCGGAGCGGCAGCCGTGGTCCCAGCGCTACGTGCGGGTGCTGGAGCAGCGCCTCACGAACCCGGCGACCGTGATCGACCCCGCGACCGCGACCCCGGTCGACTGGTACTGCCCCCCGTACGACGCCGAGGCGGCCCCTCCGTGCCGCGACCAGTCCGAGCTGCCCGAGCACGACGCGGCGCACCCGAACGACGCCCTCACCCGCGCGCGCCGCACCCTCGACCACTTGATCGTGTCGACCCGGTTCGAAGACCGGGTGTTGGAACAACCCCGGTTCGTCCTCAACCTCGCGTGATCAGCCCTCGCGGAGCGCGCCGACCAACGCCTGCATGGTCTTGTTCGCGTCGCCGAACAGCATGTGGGCCCGCTCGTGGTAGAACAGCGGGTTCTCGACGCCGGCATACCCGGCGCTCATCCCGCGCTTCGACACGATGACGGCCTTCGCGTTCCACACCTGCAGGACCGGCATGCCGTAGATCGGGCTCGAAGGATCGGTCTCTGCGCCCGGGTTGACGATGTCGTTCGCCCCGATGACGAGCACGAGGTCGGTCTTGGCGAAGTCCTGGTTGATCTCTTCCATCTCGAGCACGATGTCGTACGGCACGCCCGCCTCGGCCAGCAGCACGTTCATGTGCCCGGGCAAGCGACCCGCGACCGGGTGGATCGCGTAGCGGACGTTCACTCCCCGCTCCCGGAGGATGCGCGTGAAGTCGTTGACCGAGTGCTGGGCGCGCGCGACCGCCATCCCGTAGCCGGGCACGATCACGATCTCCTTCGCGGCGCGCGCGAGCGCGGCGACCTCGTCCACCTTCATCTCGGTGATGGTGCCCTCGGCCTGCGCGCCCGCGGGCGCCGCCGCGCCGCTGTCGGCGCCGAAGCCACCGAACACCACGTTCCAGATCGACCGGTTCATCGCGCGGCACATGATCGTCGACAAGATCGCGCCGCTCGACCCGACCAGCGCGCCCGTGACGATGAGCAGGTCGTTGCCCAGCATGAAGCCCGCGGCCGCCGCCGCCCACCCCGAGTAGCTGTTGAGCAACGACACCACGACGGGCATGTCGGCCCCGCCGATCGCCATCACCAGGTGCACGCCGAGCACGCCGGCGATCACCACGTTGCCGACCAGCAATCCGGTCGCGAGATCGGCGTCGAACGCGAGGTACGGGCCGATGCCGAGCACGAGCGAGCCCACGATCACCGCGTTCAGGAGGTGCCGCCCGGGCAGCAGCAGCGGCTTGCCGCTGACCGTCCCGCGCAGCTTCGCCCACGCCACGATCGAGCCGGTGAACGTGAGCGCGCCGATCGCGACCCCGAGCCAGATCTCGACGAGGTGCACCGCGCGCTCGGCGCCCACCAGCGGGTGGCCGGGGTGCAGGTGGCTCGACACGCCGACGAGCACGGCCGCGAGCCCGACGAAGCTGTGCAGGATCGCGACGAGCTCGGGCATCGCGGTCATCGCGACGCGCGCCGCCAGCACCGCGCCGATCACCGACCCGACCACCAACGCGCCCGCTTGTACGCCGACCCCGGTGAGCGTGGCCTGCGCCGCCGTCGCGACGACGGCGATGAGCATGCCGAGCATCCCGTAGATGTTGCCCTTGCGGGCCGTCTGTTGCGTCGACAAGCCCCCGAGGCTCATCACGAACAGCACCGCCGCGATCAGGTACGCGACCGACAGCACCGTGGAGGGGATGAACATCACGCGCCTTCCCGGCGGAACATCTGCAACATCCGCTGTGTGACGAGGAAGCCGCCGGCGATGTTGATGCTGGCGACGAGGATGGCGACGACGCCGAGCACCGAGGCGACGCTGGCGTCACCGGCGCCGACCTGCAGCATGCCGCCGACGATGATGATGCCGCTGATCGCGTTGGTGACGCTCATCAGCGGGGTGTGCAGCGCGGGCGCCACGCTCCAGATGACCTGCCACCCGACGAAGCACGCGAGCACGAACACGGTGAGGTGCTGGACGAGCTCGCTCGGCGCGACCCACCCGAGCAACAACCCGAGCACCCCGGCCACGCCCAGCGCGACGTCGGTGCCGCGACCCGAGCCACCCGCGTGCGCCTTGTGCCCGTGGGCGACCGGCGCGGCCGGCGCGGCCACCGGGGTGTCCTTCGGCTTCGGCTTCGCAGGCGGATCCTTGCTCGGCGGCGGCGCCACCGCGGTCTGCGGCTCGGGGGGCGGCGGCCACACGAGCACCCCGTCGTGCAAGACGAGCGAGCGGCGCACCACCTCGTCGGCCGGGTCGATGCGCAGCGCACCGTCGACCGTCATCTGCTCGATCAGGTGGACGAGGTTCGTCCCGAACAGCTGGCTCGCCTGGGTCGCGAGGCGGCTCGTCAGGTCGGTGTACCCGAGGACGGTGACGCCGCGGACCTCGACCGCGCGATCCGGCTGGGTGTACGCGCAGTTCCCGCCCTGCTCCGCCGCGAGGTCCACGATGATCGAGCCGGGACGCATCGACTCGACCATGTCTGCGGTGACGAGCAGCGGCGCCTTGGCGCCCGGGACGAGCGCGGTGGTGACGATGATGTCGACCTCGCGGGCGTGCTCGGCGAGCAGCGCGTGCTCCGCTTCCAGGAACGCCTGGGACACCTGCTTGGCGTAGCCGCCGGCACCGACGCCTTCGTCGCCGAGCTCGACCGTGAGGAACCGCGCGCCGAGGCTCTCGACCTGCTCGCGGGCGGCCGGCCGAACGTCGAACGCGCGCACCTCGGCCCCGAGGCCGCGGGCGGCGGCGATCGCGGCGAGGCCCGCGACACCCGCGCCGAGCACGAGCACCTGCGCAGGGCGCGTACGGCCCGCCGCCGTGATCTGGCCGCTGAAGAAGCTGCCGAAGTGGTTCGCCGCCTCGATCACGGCCCGATATCCGGCGATGTTCGCCATGGACGACAAGACGTCCATCTTCTGGGCCCGGCTGATGCGAGGGATCTGGTCGAGCGCGATCACCGAGGCGCGCCGGGTCGACAAGCGCGCGATCTTGCGCTCGGCGGACGCCGGGTACAGGAGGCAGATGAGCACCCCGCCCTCTTTGAGCAGGTCGGCCTCGTGCACGCCCGCGTCGATGCGCTCGGGCGGGCGGACCTTGATCACCACGTCGCACGCCCAGGCCGCCTCCGCGGTGGGCACGATCGTGGCGCCCGCCTCTTCGAACGCCGCGTCGAGCAAGCGTGCGCGGGTGCCGGCGCCCGCCTGCACGCACACGTCGTAGCCGAGGTTCTTGAGCTTCCGGACCGTATCGGGCGTTGCAGCGACGCGCCGCTCGCCCGCGTGGATCTCGGTCGGGACACCGACCTTCATGACACACCCCTGGGCGGCGCATCCTAGGACACCTCGGTCCGGCGCGCCAGGGGCCCGCCGACGTCTGCGACGACACGGCGCAACACGCCGCCGGACAGCGGCGACGGGCCGCGGTACGTGCCCAAGGTGAACAAGCCCGCCACAACCCCGTCCCGCGCGCTGCGGCGCCGTCAACGCGCGATGATGGCCAACGATCTCGTGGCCGCGTGGGCGCCCGCCCGGGCGCTGGCGCTCGAGACCCGGCGCAGCGCCGACCTCGTGGTGCTGGCCGAGATCGAAGACGGCCTCGGGTGGCCCGACCTCGCGGCGGGCTCGTTCACGCGCGCCGCCGAGGCCGCGGTAGGCGAGGAGCACGCCGCGCTGCTCGATCGCGCCGCCGAGGCGGCAGCGACGTTCTCGACCGAGCTTGCTCGCCGCCTCACCCGCGCCGCGGAGCGCGCCGCGCCCACGGCAGCGCGGGCCGCCCTGGCGGCCGAACACGCCGACCACGCCGGACGGCTCGACGCCCTCGAAGCGGCGTGCGCGCGCTGGCCCGGCGCCGTGGAGCCGCGCAACGCGTTGGCGCGCGCGTTGGCCCAGGTCGACGCTGTCGCGCACGCGGAGCGGATCGTCGCGCTGATCGACGACCCGGAGGCCGACGCGGCCGGCCTGCGCATCGACGCGCTGTGCGCGCTCGGGCGCGTGAGCGACGCGGTGGCGTCCGGCACCATCACGGTCAAGGCGCGGCCGCACGCGGCCCTCGCGACCCTGGCGTGGTGCCGCGCCTTGCGGTCGAGCGATCGGGAGCGCCTCGCCGAAGCGGCGGAAGCGCGCGCCGTAGCCGCCGCCGACGCCCTCATCGCCGCCGACCCGTCCGACGTCGACGCCTGGGCCACCCGCTTGACCCTCGCCGAGCACGGGTCGCGCGCCGACGAGTGGCAGCGCGTCGCCCCCCGACTGGTGGCGCTGCCCGCCGACCGGTGGGCGCACCGGGTCCGTCTGCGGGTCTCCCTCGGCCTGTCCGGCGGCGGCGATCCCACGGCCGGCGCGGCCGCGATCCTGTGTGAACCGCCTGTTGAGGCTGAAGATCGCGCCCTGTTCGCGCGCCTCGCGCCGTCGACGGTGGTCGCCGCGGCCCGACGCGCAGCGGCGACGCTCAGCCGGCGGTGCGGCTGCGCCTGGCCGTCGTGGGTCACGATGGACGACGGCGCCAGCGACGACCCGGGCCCCGGCCGCGCCGCTGTGCGCGTGTCCGCCCGTGGCGCGCTGGTGTTCGACGACCT
>CAIUDO010000327.1 GCA_903897935.1 uncultured Pseudomonadota bacterium | reverse complement strand
GGCGACGTCGCCGGCGCGCAAGCAGCGTGGGCCAGCGCCGGATAACGCAGGTATCCGGGCCACCTAGAGCACAAGAGCGTCGTCACGTTGCGCGCATTTGCGCGCATTTGCGCGCACGGACCTCCTCGCGGGCTGCGCCGTCGTCGACGGCCGGCGCGGCACCGGGCTACGCGTACCGCATGCTGAACCGCTCCCTCCTCCTGATCGTGCTGGTCGGCTGCGCAGGCAAAGACAACGCGCCCGTGGCCACCACGCCGCCTCCGACCACGCCCACGATCACCGGGTGCCCCCCCGTCACGGCGGCCGCGGCGGCGGTGTCGGAGGGTCAACCCCTCGAGGTCGCGCTCGACGTGGCGCTCTCGGAGCCCGCCGACGTGTGGGCCGTCTGCACCGACAGGGCCGAGCCCACGGACCGCCACCTCGTCGAGGCTGCCGGCCCCGCCGCGACCCACCGCCTGCTCGTGCGCGGCCTGGCCCCCGAGCGCACCTACACCTGCGCGGTGCACGTCGCCTGCGACGGTGGGGAGACCGCCGAGGTCGCCGTGACCACGGGGTCGCTCCCCGCAGACGTCTCCACGTTCACCGTCACGCGCGGGGCCGGTGAGACCTGGGGCAGCTACACCCTGTTCAACGACATGGCCGCGTGCGTGGACTACGATCACACCGATGTGCACGTGCTGATCGTCGATCCGGACGGCGTGCCGCGCTGGCACTACGAGGTCCCCGAGCCGCTCAAGAGCCTCGACCTCGACACCCGCTACCTGGGTGACGGCGAGATCCACGTCGCGGGGGGCTGGGGGGAGTACGACCTCACCGCGCCCCACGTCGGTGTGATGCGCACGGTGAACCTGTCGAACGAGGTGGTGCTCGACAAGCCGGCGCCCGACCTCGGGCTCGGGTTCAACCACCACAGCGAATTGCTGCCGACCGGCGAGTTCCTGACGTTGACCTACACCTACCACGAGTTCGGCGGCGCGTTCGTCGGCGGGATCGAGGTCGAGGTGTGGGACCCGGTCGCCGACGCGCTCACCTGGGACTGGGACAGCGGGGACGCGCTCGCGACGGGCCAGGTGCCCGACAACGGCCTGCGCACGTTCTTCGCCGCCAACAGCGTCGCGTTCGTCGACGACGCCCTCGGGCCCGCGATGTACCTCAGCGTCGTCACGATGGACCAGCTCTGGCGCGTCGACCGCGAGACCGGCGACGTCACGCACGTGATCGGCGTCGGCGGCACGTTCACCCTGCTCGACCCCGCCGGGGCCCCGCTGCCGGACGAGGAGTGGTTCTACTTCCAGCACGATCCCGAGTACACCGCGGACGGCAAGGTGCTGATGCACGACAACGGCCAGGGGCGGCCGGGCCCCGGCACCACGCGGGTCGTCGAGTACCAGCTCGACCTCGACGCCCACACCGTCACGCGGCTGTGGCAGTGGACGGAAGACGGCTGGTACAACCCGTTCTTGGGCGACGCCGACCGGCTGCCGAACGACGACGTGCTCGTCACCACCGCGTTCGTCTCGTGTGCGGTGCCTGGTACGGGCCGCTCGAGCGTCTTCGACCTCGAGCCGACGACCGGCGCGGTCAAGTGGCGCCTCGACTGGGACAACGACGCATACACCCCGTTCCGCGCCGAGCGCATCGAGGGGTGCGAGGTGTTCGCGAACGCGCGTCATTGTCCGGCGGTCGCCGAGCGCATCGCGGAGCTGGAAGGGGAGTAAGGCGTGGACGTCGTCGATCTGTTCCGATCCGCCGGCGCGTTCGGGTACCTGCTGCTGGCGGGCGGCATGGTGGTCACCCCGGCCAGCGTGATCGGGGTCGTCTCCGGGTGGGTGTTCGGCCGCAAGGTCGCGATCGGCGCCGCCGCGGCGAGCGGAGCAGCCGGGGTCGCGCTCGTGCTGCTCGGGGTGCTCGGCTGGCAGTACGGCGTGCAGCAGGTGGCCGCGGCGATCACGGTCGCGAGCCCCGAGATGCACGAGGCGCTCGACCACGCCGGGCGTAGCGAGGCCCTCGTGCCGCTGATGTTCGCGCTCGTGGTCGCCGCCCCGGCGCTGGGCAGCGCGGCGGCGTGCGCGGCGCGCGTCGTGAGGCCGCCCAGCGCCCAGGCGATCGTGGGGAGTCTGGCGCTCGCCGCGGCCGCGGTCTTGCTGTGCGCCACCGGGGCGGTGTGGCTCGAGGCCGAGCGCTCGGGGCTGCGCGCGGTCGCGTTCGCCGAGCCGGCGCAGCGCGGCGCGTTGATCGCAGCGAGCCACGACGCGGCGGCCCTTCGGCTGCTCGTCGGCGGCGCGGCGTCGTTGGCGTTGTCGCTCGTGGGGGCGGGGCTCCTCGCAGTCGCCCCAGCGAGGCACCTCAAGTCGGCCGGGTCGGCTTCAGCAGCAGAGTCGGGCGGCTCGCGTTGACGCCTGCACAACGGGTCACCGCGCTCCGTTCGGCTCGTTTCGGCCGGCGATCCATGACCGCGACCCCTGCTTTGAACAGGCATTCTCGAATCGTCGGTGCGTGTATGGGTGCCGGTACCCAAGCACGACCGCGACCCACATGGGTCGTCGGCCCGCAGTCCGGTGCCCAAACGGCGGTGGACGATGCCGGGCGTGGAGCCGCCGACGTCGCGGTACGCTCCCGGCGGAGGCAGCGAGGACCGATCTCCCGACCTGACTGGGCCTCTCTGCGTTCTCTGCGTTCTCTGCGCGAAACAACGAAGCCGGCAACGTGCAGAACCCAGCGCAGAGAACGCAGAGAGGCCATTCGAGCTGCGCACGTCTCGACCCGGGCCCACTGGTGCCGCGTGCGCGCAATGCCCTTCAGGCTGCTAGCGGGTACAAGCCACGCGCGCACGCGTCAAACCTGGAGCCTGAGGACCCGCTCGTAGAACGCGAGCTCACGCTCCAGGGTGTCCCGGATGGTCTCTGCCCGGCGGAAGCCGTGCTGCTCCCCGGCGTACCCGTGGTACTCCGCGTCAACCCCACGCGCGCGCAGCGTGGCCGCCATCGCCTCGGTCTGGGCCGGCGGCACGGCCTTGTCTTCGAGCCCTTGGAAGAAGATGATCGGCGCCGTGATGCGCTCCGGGTACCGGATCGGTGAGCGCTCCTCGAACCGCGACCGCTCCTCCGGCCACCGGCCGACCAGGTAGGCGTCGTACCGGGACTCGAACTTGTGGGTGTCCTCCGACAACGCGCCGAGATCGCTGATCCCGTAGTGGCAGGCGCCGGCGCGGAACACGCGGTGGTTCGCGAGCGCTTGCAGGACGGTGTACCCCCCCGCGCTCCCGCCCCGGATGACCATCCGGTCGCCGTCCACCCGCCCCGTCCGCGCGACGTGCTGCGCGCACGCCACACAGTCGGCGACGTCGACGATACCCCACTCGCGCCGCAGGGCCTCCCGATACGCGCGCCCGAACCCGCTCGATCCACGGTAGTTGACGTCGAGCACCGCGTAGCCGCGCGTGGTCCAGAAGTGGACCCCCATCGACGGGTTCGGCACGGTGCAGCCGGTAGGACCGCCGTGGGCCAGCACCACCAAGGGGGGGAGGGCGCCCGGCGGGCCCTCGAATTCGCGGCTCTTCGGCGCGAAGAACCACGCGTAGACCGGCCCCGTCTCCGTGGGGACCTCGATCAGCTCCGCATGCGACGTGTCGTCGGGGTGGAGCACCCCGGCGAGCTTGTCGACGACGACCGCCCCGCCGAGCCGGACCAGCCGCGAGCCGGCGCCCGCCCACCCGACCGACAGCAGCACGTCGCGCCCGTCCGACACCAGGTCGCCGACGTGCAGCAACGCGTCATCGACGGACATCCACGACGCCCCGTCCGCGCTGAACCGCACCGCGTCGGACACCCCGCGGCGCATGACGGCCGCGACCACCGAGCCGTCGTCCATCGCCGCGAACAAGCGCGTGCCGAGCACCCACAACGGCGCGCCGACCTCGCCGTCGACCGCTCCAAACGCCGACAACACGCCGTCGCGCCAGGTGTGCAGCGCCCAGCGATCCCCGACCTCCACCGCGACCAAGAGCGCGTCGCCGCGCCACGTGGGCTGGAAGGCCGAGCCGCCGGGCCCGCCCGCGACGTGACGCAGCTCGACGACCTCGTCCCGCCCCACGAACGCGACCCACGCCGCGGCGGCGTCCCACGGCATGTGGGGGTGGTCCCACGACAACCACGCGAGCCGGTGCCCATCGGGCGACAGCGCCGGCGCAGCGTAGAAGTCGGCCCCGGTCACCAGCACCACGACGGCGCCGGTGGTGAGGTCGATCGAGACGAGGTGGTTGGTGGGGTGCCCTCCCCCCTCGTGCAGCTCACCGACGGCGATGAGCCGGTCCTGCCCGCGATCGACGATCAGCTCGGCGAACCGCCACCCCCGCGGCTCGGTGACGCGCACCGGCGCCTCCCCGATCACCATCCGATACACACAATGGTCACCGTCTTGGCAGAAGTACACGACCTCGCCGTCGGCGACCCACGCCCGGCCCCCGTACTCGTGCACCCGCGTGCGCACGCTGAACGGGGCCGGCACGACGTCTTCTCGGACGCCTCCGCGGTCGCGCACGAGCACGCCGCGCCCACCCTCGGACGGGCGCCCCTCGACCCACCACACCGAGCCGTCCGCCCCGAGGGCGGGCATCGAGATCTTCACGTTCGACGACGCGAGCGCAGCCGGCGCTAACGCCGACCTCCAGGTGCCGAACGGCGCGACGCGCGACATCAGGCCTCCTTCGCGCGCACGCGAGCGTCTCGTGCCTGGCCGCGCGCCTTCGCCTTCGCGCGCTCGGCCTCCCGGGTGCGCGCCGGGCCGCGCGGTGGGGCGAGCTGCCCGAGCAGCGCCCGCGTCGCATCGGCCACGGCGTCGACCGCCGCCCCGAACGCCTCGGAGTTCGCGACGGATGGCGCGTTCATGCCGCTCACCTTGCGCACGTACTGGAGCGCGGCCGCGCGCACCTCGTCCTCGGTGGTCGGCGGCTCAAAATGGAACAGCGGCCGGATGTTTCGACACATGATGGGCTCCTGGCGCGCGCACGCTAGCACCAGAGACGCCCGCCCGACAACCGCCGGACACGATAACGGTGGTCAGGAGGCCCGATGTGGATCCTGTTGTCCGCCCTGTTCGCTTGTGACCCTGCCGCGCCGCCCGCGCCGCCCGCGCCGGTCGCCTCGGCGCCGGCGCAGCCGACCGCGCTCACCGAGGTGAAGTCCGCCTCGATCGCCGACCTCGCCGCGGCCAAACAAGCGGGGCCGGTGCAGCTCGTCGACGTGCGCAGCGTCGAGGAGTTCGCGGCCGGCCACGTCGCTGGCGCGATCAACCTCCCGCTCGACCAGTTCTCGCTGCTCGACCCACGGCTCGGCTCACTCGACAAGAGCAAGCCCGTCTACGCGATCTGCGCGTCGGGGGCGCGTTCGGCGCACGCCTCGAAGGAGTTCGCCTCCGGCGGCTGGCAGATCTACAACGTCGCCGGCGGCACCAAGGCGTGGATCGCCGCGGGGCACCCGGTCGAGTGATCGTCCTCACGCTGCTCACCGCGTGCTACCGCGCGCCGCCCGCGCCCACCGGGCCCGTCGAGCTGCCGAGCGCCGGCTTCGAGCAAGACCTTGCCGCCACCCAGGCGTTCGCGGCGTCGCGGCCCGAGTACGAGCGGCCGCTCGGCGACGGCTTGTCGACGGTACCGGGACTGCCGGACCTGTCCGCGCGCACCTGCGGCGCGTGCCACCCGGCCATCTACGAGGCGTGGGCCAGCTCCACGCACGCGCACGCGTGGACGGATCGTCAGTATCAAGCGGAGATCGGCAAGTCCGGCAACCGCTGGTTGTGCCTCAACTGCCACACGCCGCTGCGCGCGCAGCAGGACCTGTGGCCGGTGGGCCTCGTCGACGGCGACGTCGAGCGCCCCGAGCTCGTCCGCAACGTCGCGTTCGACGCCGCGCTTCGCGACGAGGGCATCACCTGCGCGGTCTGCCATGTGCGCGACGGGCGGATCGTCGGTCCAGGCCTCGTCGGCGGCCCGGCGCCGCCGCACCCGGTGCAGGCGGATCCGACGTTCCTCGCCGAGACGGCGATGTGCGAGCGCTGCCACCAGGCTGTCGCCGAGTACCCGGGGAAGGGCTTCGTCTGCACCTTCCGCACCGGCGAGGAGTGGCGGGCCGGCCCGTACGACGACGAAGGTGTCGGGTGCGTCGACTGCCACATGACGCGCAGCGCGGGGCCAGCGGCGGTCGGCGGGCCGGAGCGCGCGGTCGCCCACCACGGGTGGCGCGGCGCCGGGATCCCGAAGGTCGCCGGCGTGCAGCCGCCCGTCGAGACGCGTCCGCCCGGCCTCGACGTCACCGCGGCCCGCGAGGGCGACGCGCTGGTGGTCCGCTACCAGAACGCGCTCGCCGGCCACATGCTGCCCACCGGCGATCCCGAGCGCTGGGTGCAGATCGACGTCGTGTTCGTCGACGCCGGGGGAGCTACGGTCGCGTCCGAGTCCACGCGGATCGGCCAGGTGTGGACGTGGTGGCCCGCGCCGGAGAAGCAGTCGGACAACCGGCTCGCGCCGCGCGAAGCCCGCTCGTGGTCGCTCGGGGTGCCGGCCGAAGCGGTGGGCGCGACCGTGACGGCGTCGTCTCATCGGATAACGCAGGAGACCGCCGATTATCACCACCTCGGCGACTACCCCCGCTCGGTCGTGACGCACACGCTCACGGTCGGCTGGTAGGCCGCGCGGGCGGGGGTCGCGCGCCGCGCGGGGCCGCCGGTTAGACGTGCGGCCATGGATCGCCTGCCCGCGGGAACGCCCTTTGGACCCTACATCATCGACGGCTTCGTCGCCGGCGGCGGCATGGGGCACGTCTACGCCGCGCGCCACGCGATCTACGGCAGCAGCGTCGCGCTCAAGGTGCTGCACCCGCACCTCGAGCTCGACCCCGAGTGGCGCTCACGCTTCACCGAAGAAGGCGCCGCCGGGCAGCGCCTGAAGCACCCGCACATCTGCGCCGCCCGCGAGCTCGTCGTCGACGGCGGCCGCACCGCGCTCGTGCTCGACCTCGTCGCCAGCGGCAAGACCCTCGCCCGCGCGCTGTCCCAGGAGTTCCCGACCGGCTTGCCGCTGCCCGAGGCCCTGCGGTTGTTCCTCCAGATCCTGCAAGGCGTCGAGCACGCCCACGCGCGCGGGTTCGTGCACGGCGACATCAAGCCGGAGAACGTGCTCATCCAGGGGGACGTCCGGGTGCCGTCGTCGTGGGTGCCGCTCGTCACCGACTTCGGCACCGTCGGCCTGATCGCGCACCCCGTGCAGATCGACGGGCGGCCCGCCGTCGTCGCGTCCCCGCGCTACGCGAGCCCCGAGCACCTGCGCGGCGTGACCTCGCTGATCCCCGCGTCCGACGTCTTCGCGCTCGGCCTGCTGCTCCACTACGTCGTCTCGGGGCAGCACGCGTCCGCCGCTACGACCGTCCCCGAGGCGGCGGTCGTCGTCAAAGCGCCGCTCTCGGTGGTCCACCTGGTCGACCAGCCGGAGGGGGTGCTGGCGATCTTCCTCCGCGCCACCGCGATCGAGCCGGACAAGCGGTACGGTTCGTGCGGCGAGCTGGCGTCGGCGGTGCGCGGCGTGCTCGACCGCCTCGGCGTTCGTGTCGACGAGGACCTCGCGGCCGACCTCGCGACGGAGCTGGTCGACGACGGGCGCACCGGCCCCCGCTCGATGGCGCAGGTCCCCACCGACCCGGACAGCACCCCCACCACCCCCGCGGCGAGCACGCCGCCGCCCGAGCCGCCACCGCCCGAGCCCACCCCGGCGGCGCCGCGCAGCAGCGCGATGTCATGGATCTTCTTGGGCTCTGGAGCGCTCGCGCTCGGCGCGGTGGCCGCCGTGGCCGTGCTCGCGTGGTGGCTCGGCCGCGGCGGCTGACCCTCCCCCCTGCCGCTCGATGTGGCCCTGCGTGGTTGCCCCTCGAGGCGGGGTGGCTGACGGTTACACGGGCGTCTCGGAGGTCGTGTTGTTGCTCGTGCTCCTCGCTCCCCTCGCCGCTGGCGTCGTGCCGATGCCGCCGTTCCCGGACTGCGGGCCCGACGCGATCGAGTCGTGCCCGTCCGACCTCGATGATTGGGATCACATCTCGTGGATCCCCGAGACCTCGATCGGCGAGACGCGTCCGGCGGAGATCGAGCTCGGGAGCGGCCTCTCGCTCGACGTCGCGCTGCGCACCACCGCGGGTCGCTGGGAGGTCGCGGTCGCGGTCGTCGACTCGGGCATCCAGTGGGACCGCACCGACCTCGTCCGCAAGGTGCGCCTCAACACCGCCGAGCTCCCGTTCCCGCAGGACGCGTCGGGGGCAGACCAGGGCGTCTACGACCTCGACGGCAACGGCCTCGTCAACATCGACGACTACGCGAACGACCCCCGCGTCGACCCGACGGCCGGCGCCGACGCCGCCGACTTCCACCGCGACGCGTCCGACCTCATCGTGCTGTTCTCCGACGGCGTCGACGACGACGGCAACGGCTACCCGGACGACATCGCCGGGTGGGACTTCTTCCGCTGGGACAACGACCCGTACGCCGACATGTGGGCGCTGTACGGCGAGCACGGGACCGGCATCGCGCGCGGCGCGGTCGCGGAGGGCGACGACGGCGGAGACCTCGGCACCTGCCCCAACTGCAGCCTCGTGCCCCTGCGCACCGGCGACGCGTTCATCACCGACGGCGAGCGCCTCGCCCTGGCGTACGCCTACGCGGCCGACAACGGCGTGAAGGTCATCGCGCACGCCGGCGCCGGCCTCACCCACCCCGGCTGGATGCGCGACGTCGTGCAGTACGTCGATGACCGTGGCACGTTCATCGTCGCCGCCGCCGCCGACGAGAACTCGTACCACCACAACCTGCCCGCGCTCGAGGACCCGATCCTGGTGGTGCACGCGGTCGGGCCGAAGGAGCTGTCGTCCGACGACTCCGAGATCTACTCCTGGATGAACTTCGGCAACTGCAACAACTACGGCACGCGCCTCGACGTCGTCGCGCCATCCGACGACTGCGCGTCCGGCGCCACCCAGAGCACCGCCGGCGCGATCGGCCTCATCTGGTCCGCGGCCGCCGACGCCGGGCTCACCCTGACGAACGACGAGGTGCGCGCGCTGGTCCGCGCGACCGTCGACGACGTGGCGCTCACCGAGGAGGAGCGCGAGCGCGCCGACACGTACCCGTCGCAGCCAGGGTGGGACGGCTTTTACGGCGAAGGGCGGGTCAACCTCGGGGCGGCCGTGCAAGCCGTGCTCGCGAGCGAGCTCCCGCCCACCGCGCGCATCACGTCGCCGCGATGGTTCGACCTCGCGTCGGGCAGCGTGACCGTCGAAGGCAGGGTGACGACCCGTGGGGACAGCGTCGGCTGGGTGCTCGAGGTCGGCCAGGGCGCCGAGCCGACCGATTGGACCGAGGTCGCGTCCGGCGATGGCCCCGTCGACGGGGTGCTCGCCGAGGTGCCGGTCTCCGGGTTCACCGCGTTCGCCGACCTCGCGGACGAGACCGTCGTCGACCGGTTCTACCGCGCGCACCAGCCCCAGTGGACGTTCCGCCTCACCGCCACCGATGGGGACGGTCGCAGCTCGGCGGAGCGGCGCGGCGTGTTCGTGCAGGATGACCCCGACCTGTTGCCGGGGTGGCCGATTCGGTTGGGGGGGTCGAACGAGTCCAGCCCGGCCCTGTTCGACGCCGACGGCGACGGTGACCACGAGGTGCTCGTCGTCGACGCGGGCGGGTACGTGCACCTGTTCCAGGCCGACGGCAGCGAGGTTCCGGGCTGGCCCGTGACCACCGACGTCATCCCCCACCTGCTCGGGCCCGCCGCGGCGGCGCCTGCGGTGGTCGCTGGGGCGGTCCCCCCCGACGCGCACGAGGGCCTGCTCGCCGGTCCTGCCGTCGGAGACGTCGACGGGGACGGGCAGGTCGACGTCGTCGCGGCGGGCACGCGCGGGCGCGTCTACGCGTGGGGCCTCGACGGCGCGCCCAAGGGCGGCTTCCCGGTCGCGCTCGAAGGTCGCACCGTCGAGGAGATCGGGCCCTACACCGCGTGGGACGAGGGCGTGTACGGCGCGCCGTCGCTCGGCGACGTCGACGGGGACGGCGCGCTCGAGATCGTCGTCGGGGGCAGCGACCAGAAGCTGTACGTCTGGAGCGGGTCGGGCCAGCTGCTCCCTGGGTACCCCCTCGACATGTGCGTGGACTGTAGCGTCGGCGCGCGCATCGTGAGCGGGGTCGCCCTCGGAGACATCGACGGGGACGGCGACCTCGACGGGGCGTTCGGCGCCAACGAGATCCCGCCGGGGGACGCCGGCTACCTGTTCGTGGTCGACCTGACATCGGCGACGCAGCTCCCAGGGTTCCCCCTCCCCAGGAACGGTCTCATCAACCAGGAGATCCTGCCGGTCGTCGGCGCGGGCCACCCGTCCACGCCCGCGCTCGCCGACGTCGACGGCGACGGCGACCTCGAGATCCTGAGCCCGGCGCTGTTGTCGATCCCGGGCGTCATCCACCACGACGGGCCGACCGCGGTCGACATGAAGTACGCCGCCGACGGGTTCGGCAGCGACAGCAACTTCGACGAAGGCAGCTTCTTGTCGATGGTGACGAACCCGTCGTTCGGCGACCTCGACCTGGACGGGGTGCCTGACCCGGTGTTGGGCGGCGCCGGGGTGATGTACCTGCTCGCGTTGCCGCTCAAGGAGTGGCAAGACTACCACCACGCGTTGGGGGCGTGGAGCGGGGCGACGGGCGAGGCGCTCCCCGGCTTCCCGCGCCAGATCGACGACGTGGCGTTCTTGGCGGCGGCGGCGGTGGCCGACGTCAGCGGCGACGGGGCGCCCGAGGCGATCTACGGCTCGGGGGGGTACTTCGCGTACGCCTGGGACGCGACGGGGGCGTTGGCGCCCGGGTTCCCCAAGTTCACCGGTGGGTGGATGATCGGCAGCCCCGCCGTCGGAGACGTCGACGGGGACGGGCGGGTCGAGGTGGTGGTCGCGACGCGGGAGGGGTGGTTGTTCGCGTGGGGCACGCGCGGGCGCGCCGACCAGGCGGTCCAGTGGTCCGGAGCGCGGCACGACCCGGCGAACACGAGCAACTACGAGGTGATCGTGCCGCCGCAGCTCGGGCCGGCCGGGGTGTCGACGGGGTGCTGCGGCAAGGGGGGCGCCGACTCGGGCGCGTGGCTGCTGGTGCCCGCCTTGTGGGTGGTGCGTCGCCGTCGCCTCGGCCGGGCGTCGCGAGGGTGAGGCGCTCGGCGTCGCCCGGCAGGCGGGTGACCGGCGAGCAATCGCCCTCGAACTTGCGTGCCGCCCGAGCAATCCGGCTTCAACTTGACAGACGCGCCCGCGGGGGCTGGGTCGTCGATTTCGACGTTTCGCCCGTCCGATGAGCGGGGCTCGCCCACGCGCGGACGCGTACGCGTCAAGTTGAAGGGCGCTTGCTCCCAGCCCACGCAAGTTCGAGCGCGGTTGTTCCCGCTCCGCACCGAAGTCCGCGCCGGGATGACCGCCGCCGCTCACCGAGGTGGTTCGCGCTGGCGCACGCAGCGTTACGCTGTGGACGAGCCCGCGCCCGACGGCCGGCCAGGAGTCCCCATGATCCGCGCGTTGTCCCTCCTCACCGTCGCCGCGCTCGTCGCGTGCGGCGAGACCGAAGCCGAAGCCGAGCCCGAGTGTGACGACGGCGCGCAGCAGTGCGACGGCGACGTCGTGCAGTATTGCGTCGAAGGCCTGTGGGAAGACACGCAGGACTGCGCCGCCGACGGCTTGATGTGCCACGCCGAGATGGGTCACTGCATGTCGACCACGACGGGGATGTAGGTCGTGGAGCTCCACTTCCACCCGACGTCACCGTACTCGCGCAAGGCCTGTGTCGGCGCGTTGTTGCTGGGCGCGCCCGTCACCCCGGTCGTCGTCGACGTGATGGGCGGCGGCTTGCAGGACCCCGCGTTCTTGGCGCGGTCGCCGTTCGGCAAGCTTCCCGTGCTGGTCACGCCGAGCGGCCCGATCATCGAGTCGACCTCGATCCTCGAGCACCTCGACGCCCGGTTCGGGCCGAAGCTGCTCCCGCCCGAGGTCGCGCTCGAGGCGCGGCGGTGGGACCGCATCGGCGATCTGTACCTGATCGACAGCCAGTCCGTCATGCTGTTTCAACCAGGCACCCCCGCCGCCGAGGCCGCCGAACGCGCCGCGACGACGGCGTGGGGGCTGCTGGAGGCCCGGCTCGACGGGCGCCCGTTCGTGTGCGGCGACGCGTTCACGCTCGGCGATCTGAGCGGCGCCATCGGCACGGACTACCTGATGCTGATGGACGTCACGCCGCCGCCGCGGGTGCGGGCGTGGCGGGACCGCTGCTTCGTGATCCCCGAGCTGGCGACGACGCGCGCGGACGCGATGCCGCTCATGGAGCGGTTCCTGGCGCGGCGGCGGGCGGCGCTCGCGGGCGGGTGATCCCGCCGCAGCTACCAGTCCGGGGCGCCGAGGTAGATGACGACCTCCTCTCCCGGCCCGGGCACGTCGGCGTCGACGTGCCCCGCCACCCACAGGTCCGCGCGCCCGTCCCCGTCGGCGTCGCCGAGGGCAGTCGGCTGGCCCGTGGGGGCGCCACCCACCTCGACCGTGCCCACCAGCGGCCCGAACAGGGGCGGAGGGGGTGGGTCCCCGCCGAACCACACGTCGGCGAACCCGTCGCGATCGAGGTCCTGCCCGTCGGGTAGCCCCTCCCCGAGCTCGGGCGCGTCGGAGCGAAGCACGGCCGCCCACGCGCCGAACGACGGCTCCTCCCCGCCGTGCACGAGCCACACCTCCCCGAGCCGGAACGGCACCACCATCAGGTCGGCGTAGCCGTCGCCGTTGTGGTCACCCGCGGGGACCATCCGCGCGATCGTGCCGACGCTCAGGTCCGCCTGCCACGAGCCGAGCCCGACCTCCTCCAGCGGCAGCTCACCCGCTGGGGCGGTGGCCCAGGTGATCTGTGCCGAATCGCCGGCGGTGCTCACGAGCACCTCGTCGACGCCGTCATGGTCGAGGTCGAACAAGATCGCCGCGTCGATGACGGCGGTCGCGCTGTACCTCCCGAGCACGCGGTGCGCCCCGCCATCGAACGACGCCACCTCGACGTCTCGGTAGGTGGGGTCGCTTGGGGCGCTGGTGACGGTCACCACGTCGTTGCGCACCTCATCGCCGTCCAATTGGCCCACCTCAACCTGCGTGAACACGAACAGGTCGAGCGCCTCCGGCTCGCGGCCGCCGCCCGAGTCGAGCCACCACGGCGCCGCCTGCCCTCGGAACGAGTCGGACACCACCACGGTGGACCGCCCGTCCTCCAAGAAGTCGGCGACGGCGAACCGCGGGCCCACCGTGTTTGGGGTGGTCGTGTCGACGATCTGCTCGCGCGGCACGACACCCGGCAGGACCGGGCCGTACACGACCGACACGGCAGCGCGATGCGCGGCGTCCGGCCGGTCTTGCGGCCACAACACCACGCCGTCGGTGACCCCGTCGCCGTCTACGTCCGCGACGGCGATGTCTCGACCGAACCCCGCAGGGCTCGGCCCCGGCGAGATCGTCGCGTACCGGCAATCGTGCACCCACCCCACGGCCGGGTCCCGGTCGTCGCAGTCGCCACCGGCGTCGAACGCCTCGGCGGGCGCCCCGCAGGCGGTCGCCCACGCGGCCACGCCGTCGCCGTCGCTGTCGACCCACCCCTCGAACCAGCCCTCGGGGCAGCCCGCAGCGACGCCGTCACAGTCGCGATCCACACCATCGGGCCCCTCGGGCGCCCCCGGGTAGACCGCCGCGTTGCCGTCGGCGCAGTCTTCGTCGTTGTCGACGAACCCTGCCGGGGACGGCTCGTCGCACGGCTGGACGTGCACCTGCGCCAACGATCCGTACCCGTCGCCGTCACGGTCGACGTACCAGGAGCACCGCTCGACGGCCTCGGGCTCCAGCCTCGAACCACACGCCATGATCCAGTACAACATGCACACCCCCGCTGCGCAACGAGAGGATAGCGGGCCCGGAACGCGCTCGCTCGCTCATTGGGGCCACCGGGCAGCCAGAGGTGTTACTGCGGCCGCGCCGCCGTAGCGCGGCCGGAGCGACCATGCGACCCTCGAGTCTTCCGAACCCGTCGAGCGCGGCCCGCTCGGCGTGCCTGCTCGCTTCCGCCGCGGTGGCTTGCGGAGGCCCGACCGAGCCGGAGCCTCGCCCGCCGCGCGAACCCGAAGAGACGGGCACGACCGCCCCCACCACGCCCGCGGAGGACGGCTGCGAAGGGCTGCCGATGTTCTTGCTGGCTGGGCAATCCAACATGGAAGGCAACGTCGACAGCGCGCTGTTCGCGTCGTTGCTGGACGAGCTCGCGCAGGGCTCCGACGACGACCTGCGCGACCGGCTGCTCGCGGCGCTCCAGTACTGGTACTTCGAGGTCGACGACGGCTACGCGAGCTACGGGTACACCTCCGAGATGGCCGACCTGGAGATCGAGGCGCTGATCGCGTACCGCGACGCCGGGCTGGTCGGCCCCGACCTCACCGCGCCGCACGCCGACACGTACTGCGCGTTCGACGAACCCGCCGCGCCGCTCACCGGGGGCTGCGGCTACCCGTTCGGGCCGGAGCTGATGGCCGGACACGCCTGGGCGGTCGCGGGCGGCGCTCCGACGTCGTTCATCAAGGTCGCGAAGGGGGGTAGCACCCTGTACACCGACTGGCGCAGCCCCACGTCCGGTGGGGTGGTCGGGTCGGAGTACCAACGGTTGAGCCGGACGATCACGTCGTTGGCGAGCGACCCGGCGGCCGTACACCCAGCGTGCGCCGACGAGGCTTGTCAATGGGGAGCGTTCGTATGGTTTCAGGGTGAGAACGACTCGTTCGACGAGCAACCCGCGTCCGAGTACGAGAGCAACCTCAGGAACCTGCTCGCGGACGTTCGGGCCGCGGCCGGGGATCCGGAGCTGCCGGTGATCGTCGTCCAGACGGGGGCGTGGGCACAGAGCCTCGACTACGGCCGGGTGGTCGCCGCCGCGCAGCAGCGGGTGGTCGACGAAGACCCGCATGCCCGGCTGGTCGTGACCGACGACCTCAGCGGCTATTACCACTACGATCCGGCGGCGCAGCTCATCATCGGCGCGCGAGTGCTCGAAGCGATACAGACCCTGGTCGACTGCGCCGACACTGCCGGCAGCCGTTGATCGCTGGTAGCGAAGGGCTCACACCCAATTTCCCCAATGATCGGCATCGCCACTAATCCCAAACAAGCGCAGGGCCGAGCCATGGAGGGTAGATCGAGGGCTTGCGCCCCCGATCCCCCGTTAGATCCGGACGTGCAGGACTACTGCATCCGGCTCCCGAACCACGGGTTCGCCGGCCGTGTCGACGTTGTTTGGGCGCTTCCGACCAAACGGACGGCGACACCATCGCCGACCCTCTTGCGGAGTAGCTCCGCAAGTTCCGCTATCCGCCCTCGTTTCGTTGAGATGGGCGCCAGCACCAGGGTGCCGGCCATCTTTCCCTCCTGCGGTTCCGTGGTCCCGCGCCCCCTTCCCTCCGCCGAGTCCCTGGGTGAGGTTCCCCGGTTTCCTAGGTACAATGAGGCGCTCCGACTTCCAACGGCCCATCCCGGCGACTCCGGTTGCCCTCGTCGACGGTGACCCCTGCGTTTTCCCACGGCTCGGTGTCCGGGCGCGAGGAGACCGTTGGATCTCCCAAGTTCCTGGGCAGTCCTTGTGCGCGTGCCCCGTTCTCAGACCCCGGCGGGCCCTCCCGGCCTGACCATGGCGGCCGGGCGGTGTTGCCTTCCGGAAAGCTGACGCCGTCGGCGCCCGCAAATGGCTCTTTCGAGGCTCAATAGCGCGGCCCACGCACTCCCTGTGTACGCTTCGCCCCGTCGGTCGCCCGCCGCGGCGCAACACTCGGTACCGGGCGGTGGTCAGCCTTCCCGGGCGGATTCTTCCCCCGCTGAACTGCTACGAAGGTTTCGGTTTCTGTGACCTTCCTCCTTCCCAGGCAAGGTCCCGGGCGATGCCCCCCGGTCCCGTCATGGCGCACCAGC
>CAIUDO010000326.1 GCA_903897935.1 uncultured Pseudomonadota bacterium | reverse complement strand
GCGCCGTTGTCGACCGCCCACGTGATGCCGGCGGCGATCGTCTCGTTGTCGCTGGAGATCGTGCCGACCTCGGGCATCCAGCCCATCACGCGCACCGGCAGGATCGACACGCCCGGCGCGAGGCCGGCGACGCCCATGCCGTTGTTGGTCGCTTGGTTGATGGTCCCGGCGACGTGCGTTCCGTGGGAGCCGGAGTCCATCTTGTCGTTGTCGGTGTCGGACGCGTCGGTGTCGTCGTCGACGAAGTCGTAGCCTCGGAGCAGGTTCCCGAGCCCGTCCGGCCCCGGCGACACGCCGGAGTCGAGGACCGCCACCACGATGCCCTTGCCGGTCTGCTTCTGCAGGACCACCGGGAGCTGGAGCTTCTCCATGTTCCACTGGAAGGCGTAGAACTCGTCGTTGAGGCCGCCCGCGAACGCGTCGTACTCGATGACCGGCTCGATGAACTCGATGTCAGCGTTGTCCTTGGCGAGCTGCTGCAGATCGCCGAGGCTCATGTCGCTCTCGACGTGCAGCGTGTCCTGGTGCTTGCCAGACGGGTTCCGCGCCGACCCCGCCTCACCGTGCACGCGCCTCGCGTTACGAAAGCCCGCCTTGCTGGCGAGATCGTTGAAGCCAGCGCTGTCGGAGGCGACGCGCCCCCCTTCGACCCGCGACCTCGCGCCGACGCCCTCCTTGAGCTGAACGACGTACTGACCCTGGCGGGTCCGCGCGGGGATGTTGCGCGGCGCCGGCCCGCGCTCGAGATCGGCAGAGATGCCATTAGACGCCAGGATGACGTTCGGGATCGTCAGCGACGCGCCCGTGAGGTCGCTGCCGAGACCGCTGCATCCGAGCGCTACCATCAGCAGGCCCAGCCCGCCGAACACCGTTCCACCGCGCATTTTGACCTCCGCCAAGAGTGGCCGTCCGGGCGCTACGCTCCGAGGGACGGCGTTGTTCGATCTGTTTTCGGTGCGCCTCAACCTGGCGTCTTGACCGACCACGAGCACACCCCGTCGACGCAGCCGCACGTGTCGAGCACGGCGAAGCACGGGAGCACCTCGCAGGTGGTCATCATGCCGGCGGCGTCCGCGGTCGAGGCGCACACCTCGCTGCTGCAGCCGGTGCGCACGCAGTCAGCGGCCGTCTTGCACTCTCCAGCTTTGTCCGGGCCTTCGACGCGCTGCTTGCACTGCTGGTACAGCGCCTCCGGATCCCCGCCCACGACCGTGCCCGGCATCATCGGGCGGAGCAGCTTGGGCGCGCCCTCGGGGGGAGCCTCGACCTTGGTGCCGTCGGTGGCGTCGACCGGAGCCGGCGCCGCCTCCGGAGACGGCTCGGACGAGCCAGACTTCGCGCACCCGACGACCACCACCGCGAGCATCGCGGACCAAACCGACAACCGACGCATAGCCCCTCGCCTCCCGGCCGACGTGACCCGGGTTGCTCGAAGCATACCGCGCGCACACCGCGCGCGCTTATGGCCGAAACGAAGCGCGCCGCGAGGAGACCCCGCGGCGCGCGACTCGGACCCAACCACCGATGACTACGGGGCGGAGTCTTCTTCCGGGCGCACGACGTACGAGAAGGTCGAGCGCATCGCGCCGTCGCTGTTCGAGACGAGGCGGTAGCTGCTGAACACGACCTTGCCCGAACCAGCGGCGAACTCGACGAGCAAGGGGACCTGCTTGGTCGACAGCACGTCGTCGCCTTCACGGTAGGAAGCGACGGGCGCCTGCAGGAGCACCGTCACGTCCCCGACGCTCGTGTCGATCACCGGCCAGACCGGGAGATCGAACACGACGTCGACCGTGTTCTGGCCGATGAACCCGATCAGACCGTCGTCGGTGACGTTCGCCGACACCGTGCCGGTCTCGCCGAGCTGGGCCGCGTTGATGTACGCGTCGTCGCCCAGGAAGTCGATCGCCGAGGGCCAGATCAGCTCCACGATGTCGTACGACCAGTCGGTGGAGTAGATGACCCCGCCTTCTTCGACGAACCGCTGGATGTTGGTCAGGTTCTGGTTGATCGTGCCACCCGCCGACCCGTCCAAGTCGTAGATCACGTCTTCTTCGACGTGGCCGCCGTTGAACAGGATGACGTCGTACGACTCCATCGACTCGTAGCTCGACAAGAAGTCGCTCAACGGCGCCGACGACGTGCCGTCGACGATGTCGTAGCTGAACACGCCGATGTCGCCGAGCAGCGCGCCGAGATCGTCGTAGCTGCCGGAGACGACCGCGACGTTGAGCGGCGCGAAGCACTCCGGCTCGGCCAACGCCACGTTCTGCCCCGACACAATCGACACGGAGTGCGTCTCGAGGATCTCGTAGCCGTACTGCACGACGACGTCGTACAGCCGCTCCGACGGGAGGAGATCCTCGATCATCCAGCGGCCATCGTCATCGGTGACGGTGCCCATCGTGGCGATCGGGATGTCGTTCTCGTCGAACGCCTGAGTGTAGACCTGGGCACCTTCCAGCCAGGTGAGCGAGGTGGCCTCACACACACGGCCGGACACGCTGCCGGGCTGGAGGTCGTCCAGCGACGGCTTCGTGGGGGTGAACCCGGAGTCATTGACGCACGCGACCGCGCTGACGAGGCCGCCGGCCACCATTCCAATACGAAGGAGACGAGCCAAAGGTCCTCCCAATCAGGCCGAAGTGCCAGGAACGACGACGATGATGTCGAGAGTGTCGAGAAGCACCGTCTCGTCACCCACGACGTTGAGCGTGAGCTGGAACAGCTGATCTTCGGCGGTTGCCGCGACCGTGCCGAGGAACTGCAGGGTGAACGTGACCTTGTCGCCGTTGACCGAGCCCGAGACGTCGACCGACTCGGGGTCCACGCCGGTGACGAAGCCCCACTCGTCGCCCTCGATCTCGAGCTTCACCGACTCGAAGTGCACCGAGCTCACGAGGTCCTTGATCGCCTCCACGATGAGCGTGGTGAGCGACGCGGCGCCCTGCTGGAACACGAGCACGTCGTCGACCGCGCCGTCACCGTCGGTGTCTGCGAACGAACCCGTCGCAGCGCCGAGCGCGTTCATCTGCGGGATCGGCGTCCCGTTGGTGCCGATGCCGATGATGTACCCGCCGAGACCGGTGAGCTCGGCGACGACGTCGGACGAGCCGGCGTCGAGGGGGCAGCCGTTCGGCACGCCGTACCCGGCGTCCGGGTCACGGAGGAAGTTGTCCGTCGCGTAGATGAGCACGGGCAGCGCGTACTCGCGGAAGCCGAAGCCGCCGAGGAGGCCGCCGCCCGAGCTGCTCGCGTCGTACGCCTGGCCGCCCGTGCCGCGGAAGGGATCGCCGCCGCTGGCGAGGAACGGCTTCACGTCCGTCGACGACTCGTAGGTGCCGTTGCAGTTCAGGTCGTACCCGTGGCCGGTGATGCCCTGGTACAGCGCCTCGATCGAGGACTCCGGACCATCGGCGCCGGAGTGGATGCTGGCGCTCGAGATCGCGGCCTGCACGCGGGCCGTGTCGTCCGTGATCTGCTGGCGCAGCAAGAACGCCTGGTCGATGCCGGGCGAGCCGAAGCCGCCGTACGGGTAGTCGTCGTACGTGGCGAACCCGTACTGCGCGTCGGGGATCTCCGCCGACAGCGTGGTGACGAGGCTCAGGTACTGCGTCTGCATGGTGGTGAGCGTACCGCTCATCGAGCAGGTGGTATCGACCAGGAAGGCGATGTCACCGAGCTGGATCTGCAGCTCGAACTCGAACGCCTCTTCGGTGCGGGTCCGCTCGTCGACGACGACGTAGATGCCCTCGACGACGTCTTCGGGATCCAAGGGGTCGACGCCGACGAACACCTCGGAGCCGTCGGAGAAGCCGTCGCCGTCGGAGTCGGAGTCGTACGGGTCGGTGCCGTACACGACCGCCTCCTCGGCGTCGGTCAGGCCATCGCCGTCGGAGTCCATGTCCTTGAAGTCGTACAGACCGTCGCCGTCGGTGTCGCGCGGCTCGCCGCCCTTCGGACCGAGGCCGGACTCCTCGGAGTCGAGGAACCCGTCGCCATCGGAGTCTTCGTCACGGAAGTCGGGCAGGCCGTCGCCATCGGTGTCGATCGGCTCGTCTTCCCACGGAGTGGTACCGGCCTCGAACGCGTCGGGGACACCGTCGGCGTCGGAGTCGTCGTCCATGTAATCGCTGACGCCGTCGAGGTCGGAGTCCGGCGGCTCGCAGGCGTCGCCGATCTCCCAGATGTCCTTGATGCCGTCGCCGTCGTTGTCGTCGTCGGCGAAGTCGTAGACGAAGTCGCCGTCGTAGTCGCGCGGCGTGTCACCGCCCTTCTCTTCCCAGTCCATCAGACAGTTGTTGTCGCTGTCCAGGTCGAGGAAGTCGGAGATGGTGTCGCCGTCGCTGTCGTACGGCAGCGTGAGCGGATCGGCGTCGCCCGCCTCGAACGCGTCGGGGATCGTGTCGCCGTCGCTGTCCTCGTCGCGCATGTTCGGGATGCCGTCGGCGTCCGTATCGTCGGTCGGCTCACCCTCGTTGTAGTCGAGGATCGTGTCGCCATCGAGGTCCGGGTACTCCACCGCCGTCCCGCCAGTGCTCGTATCCTTGACGGACGCCAGAGGATCTTCGCACGCCGTGAGGCCTGCAAGCAACCCGCTGAGCGCCGCGACCGTGTACCACCTGGTAAGGCCCACCATGACCACCTCTTGTCCACCCGCTTGGGCGGTGCAAAGCCTACACGAAATCCACACGCCTCGACAACCTCGATGACTATATCTTGTGGCCGCTGCGTTTGGCGACACGAATTTCGCCGCTCGCTAGCCCGGTGACGGCGTAATTGAAGTGATCAGATCTTCGAGGACCGGACACGCGCCGCACCGCTCGGCGGCGGGCACGAGGATCGCGAGCGCCTCCGCCGACAGGTCGTACTCCAACAACACCGAGGCCATGTACAGGTCGGCCACGTGCTCCGGCGTTGCAGGCGACTGTTTGAGCGTCACGTACGCTTCGCGCACCTTCGCGAGGCGGGCCTCCTCCTCCTTCGACAGCTGCACCGCCGGCGCGCCGTCGGCGCCGGACCGCAAGCGCGTGGCCCCGCCCGTCCCGGCGTCGGCGCGGACGAGCAGCGCTGGCAGCGGTCGCAAGCCGTCCACGAGGTCGGCGCCGATGGCGCCTACCGACGGTGCCACGCTCTTCTTGCCTTCGGACGCCTCGACACCGACGATGAACGAAGCCGGACCCGTCCACGTCTCGGTGCGCCCCGCGAGGTACATCACCGCGACCGAGCCGCCCTCCGGGACCGTGACGACATCCCCCGGACGAAGCTTGCTGAACGGAACCACCGCTTCCCCGGCCAACGCGACCTCGCCCGAAGTGGCGGTCACGAGCGCCGACGACACCGGGGACGGCGTATCTCCGGCGAACGCCGGGTAAACGAGGAGCAAGATCATGGGCCCTCCAACCGAAGGCGCCTGGGGGCGCCTCGTCGAGCGTACGCGCCGGGACAGCGCAAGTCCGCTTCGTGTAATCGGGTGATGGGGGTTTTGGGCGGCGTTCGACACGGCGCCGTCAGGGCCCGCGTCGCGCGGATCCGGCATCGCGACGCACCAGGCCGTAGCGGCGGGGAGCGGACCGCGCCGAACCTTCACGCCGGCGAGACACCTCCTTGACGAGGCGTAGTGGACCGGCGGATACGCGCGGCGCGAGGAGGCACCTCGTGGTTGCAGCTGCGAACATCGTGTTGTCCCTGGTCCTCACCGCGCCGGTCGCGAGCGCCGAAGACGGCTCGCAAGCTCCGGAGTTCCTGTTGGGAGACGTCGGCGTACGCGTCGACCTGCCCGCCGGCTGGAAGATGACGCGGTGGTCCGACTGGGACCTCCAGGCCGAGAAGCCGGACGAGAAGCTGATCCTGTTCGCCTGGCAGACGCCGCTCCAGGTCGAGCCGACCGAGGCCGATCTGGCGGGCTGGGGCGAGTTGTACGTTGCGAAGGCCGAGAGCCTGAACGGTCGAAACCCGACCCTCGTCGGGACGCGCATCGCGCGCCACGCCAACCTGCCCGCCGTCGTCGGTGAGGTCGCGTTCACGTTCGACGGCGACCTGCCGATGACGATGGCGGTCGTCTCCGTCCCGGTGCTCGGCGCCGATTTTCACCTGGCGGTGGTCACGCTCACCAGCCGCGCGAAGGAGGGGCGCGAGACCGTCGCTGCCCTCGCCGACCGCCTCGACGTGCAGCGGCCCCCCGCCCCCGCCGAGACCGGCCCGTTCACGGCCGCTGGCGTGCAAGTCACCTTGCCCGAGGGCTTTCGGAAGCCCGTCGCGAGCGAGCTCCCGGTGGTCGCGAAGCGGCTCGCGACCGTCGGCGAAGACGACCTGACCGACTGCGTGCTCGGTGTGCTGCCGCGCGCCGCCCACCCTCCGGAGGTGCTCGCGACCTGTCCCGTGAAGGCAATGTGGGTCGGGCAGCTCGACACGCACTCGTTCGCCGGTATCGAAGCTGAGCTTCGGCCACGGATGTTCGGAAGTGCCCCGGTTCCCGCGGCCGCGGAGGTGGCGCTCGCCGACCGCACCGCGCTGCACTACACGCTCGACACCGGGACCGAGTTCGTGCACGTGGGCGTCGCGCCCTACGATCTCGGCCTGTCGCGGACCTGGGTGATCGGCCCGAAGGCGGACGAAGCGCGCCTGAGCGCCGCTACCGACGCCGTGTTGCGCACCATGACCTTCTCGGGCCCTCACCCGGTCACGCTGCTGGACCGCGCGAACTACCTCGTGTATCGTCCCGCGTGGCTCGCAGGTGTCGTCGGCGTCGCGGTGGTGCTCGTCGGCGGGTTGCTGGGCGGCGTGGTCGCGATGACCCGCCGCGGGGGCCGTACGTACGAGGACCTGGACGGATGACGGTGCGACTGGTCGCGTCGGGAGCGGCCCGGAGCTGGCGCGGCACCGACGTGTTGACGTCCGTAGACCTCGAGGTCGCGGGCGGTGAGGTCATGGCGCTCATCGGGCCCAACGGCGGCGGTAAGTCCACGTTGTTGCTCATGTTCGCGGGCTTGGTGCGCCCGAGCGCCGGCGCCGTCACGCTCGACGGCACGCCGACGCACGAGGTCGCGACCTCGTCGAGCGGATCGATCGGGCTGATCACGGCGACGCCAGGCCTGTACCCCCTGCTCACCGGGCGCGAGAACCTGGAGTTCTTCGGCGGTTTGTACGGGCTGTCCGCCGCGGACGTCTCCGCCCGTGCGGGCGACATGGTCCGGGATCTGGGCCTCGCTGGCGTGCTCGACGTCAAGGTGGCCGCGTACAGCTCGGGCATGCAGCAAAAGCTGTCGTTGGTGCGCGCTCAGCTGCTCCGGCCGCGGGTGTTGTTGCTGGACGAGCCGACCGCGAACCTGGATCCGGTGTCGACCGACACCATCCACCGCATCGTCCGCCGCCTCGCCGACGACGGGATGGCGGTCGTGCTGGTCACACACGACCTGCACGCGGCCGAGTGGCTGTGCGACCGGGTCGCGGTGATCGCCGGAGGCCTTCGCGCCGTCGAGCGGCTCGACGGGGCCCGCGTGCCGCCGCCGACGGGTCGTTTGTTCGAGCTCTACCGCGCCTGGGCCACGCCATGATCGGGCGCGTCTTGCACATCGCCCGTCGCGAGTGGCGGGAGCAGCTCCGCCAACCGGCGATGTTGGCCGTCGTCACCGCGCTGTTCGTGGCCATCGCCTTCATCGTCGTGTCCGCGCTCGTGATCCTCGACGCGATCGCGGCGCGCCCCGAGCGCAGCGAGGCGCTCGGCGCGTGGTTCCCGAGCTTCACCAGCGACACGAGCTCGGCGGTGGAGACCTTCGCCGGGTTCGTCGTCGGGGCGTCCACCTGGTTGGTGTTCACGCAGCTGCTCGGAATTGTCGCCGTAATGGCCGGCCACGCGGTGCTGCACGACCGTCAGGTAGGGACGCTGCCGTTCTTGTTGCTGGCGCCGGTGCGCCGGATCGAGCTGCTCACCGGAAAGGTGCTCGGTGTGCTGCTGCCCCCGCTCGTGCCGTACGCGCTGGTGTCGGGGTCAGCGGCGGCGTACGCGTCCACCCTGTCGGTGGCCCAGCCGCACCTGGCGCTGCTGCCTCCGAGCCCAGCTTGGATGCTCGCGTTCTTGGTCGGCGGGCCGATCTGGGCAGCGTTCGTGGCGACGCTGTGCGCGATCGTGTCCAGCGTGTCCCACGACGTGCGCACCGCCCAGCAGGTCGTATGGTTCGTCATGTTCTTCGCGACGTTCGGGTGCGGCTACCTGCTCGCGGGCCTGATGCCCGACGGCGCCGGCGTGCAGGCCGTCGTCGCGGGGATGGGCGCAGTAGCGACGCTCGGAGCATTGTTCGCGGGCAGTCAGGTGATCAGCCGGGATCTCTCTCGATAGGAGGCGTCGTGGACGTCCGAAAGGTAGGCGCCGTCGTCGCGCTCGTGGTCGCCGCGCTCACGATCGGGGCCGCCGCGTGGTGGTTCACGCAGGGCGACGCGCCGACCGCCGCGCCGTCGGGCGCCCAGGAGGAGCTGCTCGTGAACGTCGACCAGATCCGAGCCGCCGAGCTCACGCTCAAGGGCGTGTTCGGGTCGTACGCGCCGTGCGGGACCCGCGACGAGGCCCTCGCGGCCGCGACCCCGTCGCCTCGCGACTGGCAAGGCGCCGCGTGCTGGGTCGCGGTGGGGTGGGAGCCGGACGGCCGGGTTCGCGGCGGCTATTGGGTGGAGCTGACGGAGACGGGCTTCAAGGCCGGCGGCGTCGTACGCGCGGGTGACGAGGTCGTCGAGGCGATCGCGAGCGAGTCCGCGGCGGCCGCGCTCACCCCCTGACGATCACCTGCGGGGGCCTCGAATGCCAGGATCCGACTTGCTCGTGCGAGGCGCGGGCGGCGGGACGGTGTCGCCACCGAGGGCCTGATCGAGGATCGCGTCTGCTCGGATCGCGTCTTCGCTGTGCAGCGGCCTCGCGGTGGAGCGCCGGGGATCGGGGCCCGCGGAGGGGGCGCGGGTGGGGGTGGCCGGCGCGGGGTTCGGCGCCGGCGCAGGTGGCTGCGGGGCGGCCTTGCCTCGCTGCCACTGCAGGCGCTCGCGCGCGACCGACGACGGCTCCTCTTCCGGCCGCTCTGGCGGCTCGGCGGCGACGGCGCGCAGCCGCAACACCGCCCACGTCCCGGCGCCGATCAGCCCAATGGCGACCACCACCCCGACCAGGACCGCTGCCGTCTCCACGCGCCGACCTCACGATGCACAGGTGCTACCGGAGTCCTGGCGCGCGCGCAAGGCGATGCCCCGCATTGCTCAGGGGACGCCCGGCAGGCCAGTCGGGAGGGCGGCGCCGATCGCCGCGACCTCGGGGTGCACGCTCCCGACCAGGACCGGCCGGGCGTAGAGCCCAAAGCGGGCGTCCGTAGCCGCGCGCTCGGCGGCCGCGGTGGCGAGCGGGAGCGCACGGTCCGCCGGAAGCGCCGAGAGCTGCTGGACGACGGCGAGCGCGAGGCCGCCGAGCTCCGCGTCGCCGAGCCAGCCGGTGGCCGCGGCGAGCGCGACGTCATCGGTGGCGGCGAGCTGGGCGACACACTTCGCGGCGTTCACTGGGGCCCATGGCGGCATCGTGGCTTGGGTGGCGACCTCGATGAGGGCGTCACGGACCGCCGCGGGCTCACCGAGCGGCGCTACCGCCTCACACGTCGCGCCGTGGCGCTCGGAGAGCTGGCGCCAGACGGCGTCGGAGAGCGGGCTGCTCGGCTCGGCGGCCGCCGCGGGGGTCGCCATCGTGATGGCCAACGGGATGATCCACATGCTCCCTCCTAGTCCTTGTACAAGCGGTCAGCGGTCAGCGGTCAGCCCGGTCAAAGCCATGCATCGCTCAGCGGCGGTCGACCGGGTTGTGCACGTTCAGGTGAAGGTCGGTTGTGGCACCATCACGCCATTGTCAAGCTGAAAGCTGATGGCTGATGGCTGATGGCTCGGCCCTGTGCTTGTTTTGGGCCTGGTCCTTGAACAAACGATTCGGCCGGTGGCCGAGACGAATCCGGTGTCAGTCTACGCCCGCGTAACGCTGCGCGATCTCGCCCTGGCCCGCCGAAAGGTCGTCCTGCTGGACGCACGAGCTGAACGTGCAGACCGGGTACGGGAACATGAGGTTGCCGCCAAGGTCAGCTTCGCAGCTGTTCCGGTTGTTGCACTGCGGCGTGTCGTCGACCGCGTCGAAGTACGCGTAGTCGGTCTCGACCGGGTGGAACAAGCCGATGAAGTGCCCGACCTCGTGCGCCATCGTCTCGCCGTACAGCTGGAGCTCGGCGTCGTTGAACACCATGTCCGGCCCGGCGTTGGTCAATGCGTCGACGGTGACCGCAGAATTGCCGGTCGGAACGAGCGGACCCGGGATCCCACCCGCGATCCCGTACAGGCCGCCGCCTTCGTAGCCGTCGATCGAGGGCACGATCACGACGTTGACGGTGCTCAGCGACGACGCGTTCGCGATCGCCTCGTACTCGGCCTCGGCGCCTTCGCCGGGCGGCGGCAACGCACCGTTCTGCCAGGACTGGAACGTAAAATCAGCTTCTAAACCGATATTTGCGTACATCTCCTTCCAGTACTCGGTGGCAGCTTCGGTCGACGCGACGAACGCCGGGTCCTGGTCGACCCCGCCCGCATAGAAGATGCGGATGTCGAGGCCGCCATCGGCGAACGCGTTGTCCGTCTTCTTGAGCACGTCGATCGCGGTCTCGACGCCGGGCTTGTAGTAGTACTCGGCGTCGGTGGTGCGAATGACCGCGGTCCAACGCCCGGCCTTGAGATCGCCGTCCGACGCCTGGATCGGCCAGTTCACCGAAACGACGCCCGCCGGGTACACGCCGCCCGTGCGCGAGGTGACCTGCGTCCACAGCTTCTCGGCGTCGACGACGGTCTCGCCGTCCGGATCGACGAGCTCGTACACGACGGCGTAGCCGTTGCCTGGGACCTCGGCGGTGAGCAAGAACGCGTCTTCGTCGTCAGCGACGTTGAAGGTGAAGCTGACCGTGCCTTGCGCGTCGCTCGTCTGGCTCGTGGAGACGCGGCGCAGCCCGTCTTCCTCCTCTTCGACGAGGTCGCATCCGATCGCGCCCGCGAGCGCGAGCACCATGACCGTCATCCGCACATTCACCTCCCATGAACCCAACCGGCCCCGCCCCGTACGGCTACCGCGCGCCGCGCATTCGGTAAAGCGCAGGGTGACACCCAGACCACGCGCCGCGACGTCGCGTTACCCGGAGCGCACGGGGGTGTTCTGGTGCACGAGGCGTACCTGATCGTGAAGTTCATCCATGTCGTCGCGGTGATGTTCGTGTTCGGCGTGGCCGTCGCGAACGACGCGGTGATGATCGCGGCGCGCAAGCGGCCCGACGCTGCGTCGGCGCTCTACGACGTCGTCCGCGGGAGGTTCTTGCCGATCGAGCTCGTCTCCGGCCTCGTCGCGCTGGTGTGCGGGCTGGTGCTGCTCGGCGTCAACCCCGCTGGCATGACGATCTTCAAGTCGGGGATGTGGATCCACCTGAAGACGACGTTCGGGCTGCTTGGGATCGTGCTCGTGCTGGCGTCCCGCGCGGGCGTCGGGGCTACGGGCAAGAAGGGCTGGGTCTCCCCGGTGCGCGGCGTGGGCTTGTTGATGATGCTGCTCGCCGCGTTCTCGGTGATCGTGCTCCGCGCGGCTTGACGGGTGGGCCCCCTCGACGCCCGCCGCACCTTCGGTCTGGTCGCGGGTCCGCTGGCCGGCGTGTACTTCGGCTGGGGCGGGGCCCACGATCCGGCGGTCGCGCTCGCCGGCATCCTCGTGCTCACGGCGATCTGGTGGATCACCGAGGCCGTGCCCGTCGCGGTGACCGCGCTGGTGTCGTCGTCGCTCGTGGTGCTCTTTGGGGTGGCCACGCCTAAAGTGGCGTTTGCTGCGTACGGATCGCCGCTGCTGTTCTTGTTCGTCGGGTCGTTCTTCATCGCCGAGGCGATGCGGGTGCACGGGCTGGGCGCGCGCGTCGCGGGGCTGCTCGCGCGGCGCGCCAGCGGTCGGCTGTCGATGCTGATCGCGCTGTCGAGCGTCGCGTTCGTCTTGTCGATGTGGCTGTCGAACTCCGCCGCCACCGCCGTGCTGCTGCCGATCGCGGTTTCGGCCGCGGATCGCTCGAAGGACCGTGGTTATGGCGCGGCCCTGGTGCTCGCGGTCGCGTACGGCGCGAGCGTAGGCGGCATGGGCACCCCGGTCGGGACGCCCCCGAACATCATCGGGATCGCGCAGATGCAGCGGGCCGGCGTAGAAATCGACTTCTTGGAGTGGATGTCGATCGGCGTGCCGCTGGGCGTCGTCATGATGGCGGCGCTCTGGGCGGTGCTCACCCTGAGGTACGGCGTTCGCCCTGGTCAACCGCTCGCAGAGCCGTCGGCGCCGGAGGCGGCGTCGGTCGTCGCCGGGCCGTGGTCGCAGGCCGAGATCGGCACCACGGTAGCGTTCCTGGTCGCCGTCGTCGGCTGGTTCGCCCCAGGTCTTGCGGTGGTGTTCGCCCCGGACGCCGCCATCACCGGGTGGCTCGACGACCACCTCACCGAGGAGGTCGTCGCGCTCACCGCCGCGGCGCTGCTGTTCGTCTGGCCGGCCGGCGGGCGCCCCGTGCTCACCTGGGACGAGGCGCAGCACATCGATTGGTCGACGATCTTGTTGTTCGGGGGCGGGATCCTGCTCGGCGACCTCGCTGGGACCACCGGCCTGACTCAGCAGTGGGGCAGCGCGTTGGTCGAGGCGACCGGCGCGCAGTCGACCCTCGCGCTTACCGCGCTCGTGGCCGGCGTCTCGATCGTGCTCTCCGAAGCGACGAGCAACACGGCGACCGCGACGCTGATGGTCCCGCTCGCGATGTCGATGGCGAGCGCGCTCGGGCTCGACCCGATCGCGCCCGCGATGGGCGCGACCCTTGGGGCCTCGTTCGGCTTCATGATGCCGGTGTCGACCGCGCCGAACGCGATGGCGTACGGCACCGGCAAGGTCACCATCGGCCAGATGGCGACCACTGGCGTGGTGTTCGACGCGATCGGGCTCGTCGCGATCGTCGGCGCGGTGTGGCTGTGGGCCTGACCGCTACTTCGCGGCGGCCAGCGCGCTGACGACGCCCGCCGGGGTGACGACCTCGCCGAGCACGATCGCGTCCCGCGACCGGTCGCTTGGCAAGACGATGTAGAACGGCACGCCCGCGCGGCCATACTTCTGGAGCCACGCCGTGATCTCGGGGTCGCGACGGGTCCAGTCCGCCTTGAGCGGCACGACCCCGTGCTCCGCCATCGCCGCCCGGACCGTGTCCGTCTCGAGCACCGTGCGCTCGTTGACCTTGCAGGTGAGGCACCAGTCGGCGGTGAAGTCGATAAAGACGGGCGATCCGGCCAGGGAAGCGACCTGGGCGTCGGAGAACGGCACCCACGGGATGTGCTCGTCGAACGACAACGACGCGACGTCGACCTCGG
>CAIUDO010000325.1 GCA_903897935.1 uncultured Pseudomonadota bacterium | reverse complement strand
TCGTCCAACTGGATCGCGCCCAGGCCGTCGCCGACGACGTTGCCGACGATGGTCACGTTGGTGAGGTCCATCGTCGACCTCGATTGCGAAATGGCGGCGTCCCCGACGTTCCCCACGAAAGAGGTTCGCGTGGCGACGAGCGGGTTGTCGTAGGCCTCCACCATAGCGCCCCAATTCCCCTGGTTGTTGCGGAACGTAGTCCCCGAGAGCGTGATGGAGCTCGTCCCTTCTGCCTCGATGCCGGGACGGGCCTCGGCCACATTGCCCACGAACTGGCTGTCCTCCACGATGAGGTCGGCGTCGTACAAATGCACGGTGCCGTAGGAGGAGACCGCGGTGTTTCGGCTCACCAGCGTACGGCGCAGGGTGAGCGTGGAGGCTTCTACGAAGAAGGCGGACCCGTCTGCGGGCCACGGGCTGTAGTAGTAGTAGGCTTCCCGCGCAGGATACAGGTAGTTTCGGGAGATGACGGAGTCCTCGAAGGTCACGTCGGCTCCGTCGAAGATGCCGACGGCGCCCATCATCTCGGTGTCCGTCACGCGAACGCGCTGCAGCAGCACCGAGCCGGACCCCCTGACCTCCACCGCTGGGTAGTTGTCCCACGGGTCGTTGCCGTTCGACCGCGCGACGGTGACGTCGGTCACGTCGACCTGTCCGGTGCCAAAGACGTACAGGCCCTGCCAGTTCGAGACGAGTGTACTGTTCGAAACGGCGATGTGCCCGTCCCCGCCGACCGCGAGCCCATACCAGTCGTTTCCGGAGAACCAGTTCCCGTCCAGTAAGCCACCGTTGGCCTCCACAATCGCGCCCGACCCGCCGACCCACACGCCCGGTGTCGAGGTGCCATTGTCCGCGAACACCGAGTCCGTGACCTCTGCCCATGCCAACGGGTAACGACTAACCTTGATCCCACTCGAGTTGCGCACGAAGCGAGACGCGGTGACGACGAGCGAGCCGCCGTCATGCTCCACCTTTAGGCCGTAGCTCGTGTTGTCCATGATCTGCAGGTCTGAGGCGATCACGTCGCCCAGCACTTCGATAGCGGCGCCCTCGTTGCCGCGGATGATGGTTCGCGTAATGTCGACATCACCTTCGACATACAACGCGTCACCTACATTGTCTTCGAACAGGGAATCTTCAACGGTGACCGAGCCTTCGAACTGAATGATTGGGTAACCGATGGAGCTTATGTTCTCGCGGGCAACAACGTTGTGGAGGGTACCGCCGCTGTTGGAGCGGATCGCCGTGCCCACCCACTCGGTGATGCAGTATTCGAAAAGGACATCCCCTAGTTGCACTTCTCCGTCCACGTAGAACCCGGCGCCGTTCTTCGCCTCACTGTCCGTGACGTTCACCCGTGTCGCGTATAACACACCGCTGGCGTAAACCGCGCCTCCATCTTCGCCGGTTGGAGCGACCCCCTCAGTCAGAGCGAGATCTTCCAATGTGAGGCTCGCGGTGTCCGACCACATGATGCGCCGCGCGCCCACTCCCGAGATGGTCGTGGTGACGCGACTCGCGCCGCGGACCGTTAGGTCGTCGAGCACATCCAGGTCGTCGCCTTCTTCACCGGGCCCGGCCAGGGTTAGCGCGTAAATGCCCGGCGGAACGTCTACGGTGTCTGCTCCAACGGTGGCGTTGGCCTCCATCACGACCGCGCGTAGGGAGCAGCGCGCCGTGGTATCTGCGCATACACCATCTCCCGGCGCGACGTCTACGGTGTCGTCGGTGGTGTCGACGCTGAAGGTCGCGGCCGTTGCCGCGCTGGCGATGAGGAGGAGCATGTTCAGTTCCAGTAGGCGCGCACGGGCTCGAGCTCGCACGCCGTCGTGTAGGGGGTGGTCACCTGGCAGCTTGCAAACGCATTCGCCGCCTCAACGGCGTCCCAAGTGGCGGCGTCGGTGAGGATGGTGAGCGCGAGCGGCCCCGCGAGATCGCCGCCGTACGTCACCTCGATCGCCTCCACTTCGGCGGTGAGGTGCGGGTTACGGATGCGAACCTCGAACGCGCCGTCGTCGCATGAGGCGCCGTTGCCGGTGACGTCACCGGTCCATGCTATGACGTCCCAGTCCTCGCCGGAGTACGTGCCTGCGCTGATGTCGTCCTTCGGCACCTGCGCGGTCACGCTGTCCACCCCTCCAGCGTAGGTGAACGTCACCGTCAGGTCTTCATAGGTCGACCCCTTCGAGCCCGCGATCAGCATCGTGACGCGGTCGACCGTCGCAATAGCAGGGTCCATGTCTGGGAGGGAAAAGTCGGCTCCGCTGGCGATGGTAGCCTGCAGCTCGGGACTGCCCGAAGGGTCGTGGTAGGTTCCGACGCGGTACTCGCGGCCGTTGACGGTGAGGGTCTCGCTGTCGGAGAACGTGTTCTCGGGCGCGCCAGCGTCGTACTCCAGGCAGGCGTCGGTTGCGGTGAAGTTGTCCTCATGCTTGACGACGCGCAGCTCGTGGCGGACCGCCTCGACACCGAGCCCCATGATCACCGCGTCGATCACCGGCGGGGTGTTGTCCACCGACTGGTAGCTGTCGCAGTGGTCGCCCTCTTGCCACGACCACGTGGCCGTGGTGCCGCCGTCGAGCAGGGCCTGGTACACGCGGACTGCCGACGGCCCGGCCTTCACCTCGTCGCTTCCAACGGATGGAGAAAATGTGACGTCGGGCTCCGGGAGGGTCAACACCTTGAAGTAGTCGTTGTCCGGGCAGCCGTTGGTGCCGTCGCAGGCGTCGACGGTGGGTGGGGTGACGGTGCGGTCCATGAAGAAGTCGACGACGTGGCCGAGCGACCAATCCGGCGAGGCGACCGTCTCCCACGACGACGCCTCCAGGGCGGACTGGTTGTCGTCTGTGGAGGGCCACGAGACGTCTTCCGAGTTCAAGCAGGTCGTGGCATACTCGTCGTCCAACATGTGGATGTGGTTCACGAACGCCGCAGAGCCCACCGGCCAGTACGTAAGGCACTGGTTCACCGATGAGTTGCAGTACTCGCCGGTAGCAAGGGACACGCCGCCGTGCTCGGGGTCGGCGGTGATGTCGGCGTCGTACGGGTCCATGTAGGTCTCACCGAGCATGCCGCATCCGGCGTTGACACTCCGCATGGGCGGGCCGCCGATGAGTGCCTGGTAGTCGATGATGGCGTCGTGGCCGTGCCAGACCGGTGCGGCGAGCGTTGCGAGCGTGCCGAAGCTGCACGCGACGGTGCCGAATGGTTCACCCGAGTTCGCCAAGTTGCCGTCGATCCACGCGATCATGTCGGCAGTGCGCAACGTCTGGGTGGGGTAATCGGTGGCGCTGGTGCCGGAGCGGAGTTGCCACCCGCCATCATCGGCGCCAACGAGCGCCACGCCCATCTCGTACTTGATGTTCACCGTGCGGGCGTTGCTGTAGGCGCGTAAGAAGTCGCGGATGGGCGCGCCGCCGGTGAACCCCTGGTTCGAACCGCCGCCGCTATGGAACAGCACGGTCGGCCCATCATCATAGCCGTCATCGGTGTACTGGAGGGTGACGCCGATGCCGTTGACGACCATGGACACGCGGCGCTCATCCAGCCCGGCCACGATCTCTTCCGCGGTGTCGTCCCACCGGTCGTACTCGTCGAGCGTGCCGTCGGTGTAAGCGAGGTAGGAGCAATCGGTGCGCCAGTCGGGGCTTGCGGCGCAGTTGGTGCGGCAGGTCCAGGATACCGAGGTCGGGTTATCGTTGAAGTCGGTTACATCGGTGTTGTTGATGGTCATCGTGAACGGATTGCAGTTGGGTATCGCCGGGTTCAGCGTGACGCCGCAGGCCGGGTCAACCGGTGGCTCGCACAACTGAGGGGTCGCGAGGGCTTTCGGAGCGGCGACGAGCATGAAGGCGGTGAGCATCAGATCACCCCTGGTGGCACGACGACCAGCTCGGCGCCGGTGGACGCGGTGAGGGTGCGGGTGGTGAGCTCGGCCGGCGCGTAGAGCTGAGCAGAGCCGAAGGTGAGGTTGGAAGGAAGCGTTGTTCCCTGCCATGTCGCCGAGATGTCGAGCGCAGGATCCGCGCCAGCGATCGGCCGCAACGAGACGTTGGCGGAGACGTCGTCGACGTAGACCAGCGCCTGAACGCCCGTAAGCCCGTCGGGCCACGTGCCGCCCGCGTGGAACATCAGGTCCGCGATGGAGACGCGGAGCGCAACGGCGCCGTCGGGGACGGTGAACGCGCACGGGTTACACACCTCACATTCGCCATCGTCGGTGAGGACGGCGCCGTCCTGGTCGAACAGGAAGACCTCGACGGCGAGGTCAGCAGCGAGCGCTGGCCGCCCGACCATCAGGACGAGCAGTGACGCGCATGCGCATGCCGCCTCGACGGATCGACGGATCGACGGATCGACGGATCGACGGATCGACGGGAACCTGTGCCAAATCGCCTCCACGGTTGGGAGCTTAGCACGTTGGGTGAAGCGTGCGCGGAGGCTTGTCATGAACTTGTGTCCCGTCCGATCCAGGCCAGGCCGGGCGTTGTTCGGGCCGCTGGGCGCGGTGGGAGACGCGACGGACTGCGACGACGGGGACGCGGACATCAACCCGTCGGCGAGCGAGGTGTGCAACGGGTACGACGACGACTGCGACGAGCTGATCGACGTCCGACGCGTGTCACACCACAATGGTGCGCGCCAGATCCAACCAGCTTCAGTCTCGTGTCGGGCCGCCATGCCCGCAGGATGCGCTCAGGCCGCCGGGACGTCGACGTCGACCGTCGCTGATCGGCGCTCACCACAGCCCTCGCCGTTCGGCTCGTCCTCGGCGTACTCGGGCGTCAGCTCCTCGCGGAGCACCTCGACGCCGTCGTGCAGGACGACGAGCTCGACCGTGGGGGGGGCGTAGCTCCACAAGCTCAGCGTGCCCAGGCCCCCGCCGTCGAGCGTCAGCGAGGGCTGCTCCTGTACCGCGTCACAGACGAGGTCCGCGCCTTCCGGCAGCGTCACGTCGCACCCCGCGCCGTCGATCTCGACCCGCCACGCGCCGTCCGCCCAGGCGTCGGCGTGCAGGTCCACGGAGACCATGTCGGGTGCATACATCAGGTTGCACTCCTGGGTCACACAGCCCGTCGCGCCCATCGTCGCGATCGTGATCCACATCATGCGGGCCATTCGCACCTCCTGCCCCGCGCTCTGCAACGCCCGGGCCAGCCTGGCAGTCGGCGTTCCACCGTCTTCATGACGTCGTGCGCGGCCGGGTGCGCGACGCTGGCGTCGCGGTCAGGCCGACGGGTCGATGGCGCGGGCGCGCGCGTGGTCGGCGTCGGCGCGCTGGGCGTCCCCGAGCGCGCGCCAGACCTCCGCGGACGTCACGAACAGCTCGGCCGACCGGTACGGGCCGGCGAGCACCTCGTCGACCGCGCGCCGTGCGTCGTCGGCGCGCCCGGCCGCGAGCAGGGCCCGCGCGAGCTTGACCTTGGACTCCCCGTTCGGGCGGAGGCGGGCGTTCCGCTCGGCGAGCGCGACGGTCTCCTGGGGATCCCCCGGGAAGTCGAGGAAGTGATCGAGGGCGTGCCCGCCGGCCGCCGAGGGGTGTTGCACCAGGATGCGCCGCCACTCGGCCTCGGCCTGCGCGGCCAACGCGGCGGCTTCCGCGTGCGCACCACGCTCCTGCAACAGGCCCGCCAGCGCGTCCATGAACTCGGCGCCCCCGGTGCGCGCGATGACGTCGCGGTAGCGGCCCTCGGCCTCGTCGATGCGCCCCTGCAACGCCGCGATCTCGGCCTTGTGTTCGTCGACGAGGTACCACCCGGGCAGGTGTGCGGACGCGGCGTCATAGTGGCGCTCAGCCTCCACGAAGCGCCCTTGATCGAGGCAAACCAGCCCGCGCTGCAGGTCGAGCCACGCGCGCAGCTTGGGCTCGGCGACCTTCAGATCCGACTCGATGGTGTCGAGGGCGGCCATCGCTTCGTCGAACCGACCCTCCCGCCAGGCGAGCTGGGCGAGCCCGTACTGCGCCGGCATGGTGTCGCGGAGGGTGATCGACGCGAGGTAGAACGCGCGCGCGTCGTCGTGACGGCCGTCCTGGAGGGCGAGGTCCCCCCGGATGCGCCCGAGCTCCGCGCGCTGCGGCACGTCGATCAGCACGCGCTTCTCGAACGCCTGCAGGGACGCTTCGACCTGGTCGTTGCGGTGCAGGGCGAAGTCGAGCCG
>CAIUDO010000324.1 GCA_903897935.1 uncultured Pseudomonadota bacterium | reverse complement strand
CTCGAGCAGGCCGACGTCGTTCTCGAGCGTGCGATCGTCGTACGACGGGTGGGCGATCAAGCGCGTGGCCAACACGATGTCGTCGACGCCGCCGGTGTAGATGTTGCCGCCGCCGACGGCCACGTAGGTGTCGAAGCCCCACGGCTCGTACTCGACCGCCGCCTCGACGCAGTGCGCCGCGGTGAGCACCCACGTGTCGTCGATGACGGTGCCGGAGCAGAACACGGCGTCGCCGTACGACGGGCTCGACAACACGAGCGCCACGACCTCGGGGTGGTCGTACTCGACGGAGCCATTGACGATCCCGCTCGTGATGACGGGTGGCTCACCTTCGAAGTCGACCGGCCCGTCGGGGATCCAGCGCGGCTCCATCGTGCCGTCGCGCAGCGCCTCGATCGAAGGAATCGTCGGCGCCCCTGCGAACGCGGACCCTGCGAGGCCAAGCCCGACCCCTCCGACCACCAAAACGCGAGCCAACATGTGCGTCTCCTTGCGTGACCTGCAGTCCGCTAATCGTTCCTGCGCCGACGGATGAACACCACGGCGGCAGCGGCGATGCCCCAGTACGCTGCGCCCCCAGACCCGCCGCTGGCGCACCCGCACGAGCGCGTGGTGACGATGACCGTGTACGACGAATCCCCGGTGTCTTCGCCGCCGGTGTCGGCCTCGCCGGTGTCGACCGTGTCGAGGCCGGTGTCCTCGACGACGACGGGCTCCCAGTCGGTGCGCGCGTCCGACGCGTAGCCGAGGATCCAGTCGATGTACTGGTCGACCCGCGTGGCCCCGCTGCCACCACCGTCACACATATGGCTGGGATCGTAGTACGAGAACACGAAGCTGTTCACGCCCGCGAGCTCGAGGCCGTCTTCGGTCTGCTCGAAGCCGGCGCCGCCCGAGTCCCCAGAGCACAGGTTGTACGTGACGTCGAGCCCGTACACGAACTGCTGGTCGTAGTTCCAGAACGCGATGTCGGCCGTGCGCTTGATGCCCGAGTCCCACTCGTCGTCGCCGGTGATGCCGAACCCAACGTAGGTGAGCTCGTCCCAATCGAACGACGGCGTCTCGTCGTTGAGCACCGCGGGCGCGACTTCGGCCGGGCGCTCGAGCTCGATGAGGCCGATGTCGGCCGTGAGGTTGTAGCTGTCGTAGTCGGGGTGCTTGATCGACCGTACGAACGGGATGAGATCATCCGCCTGAAAGCGAAGGTCTCCCCCGCCGATCGCGATCTGCCCGTACGCGCCCCACGCCTCGTAGGTCTGGAACGCCTCGACGCAATGCGCGGCGGTGAGCACCCAGGTGGGGCTGATGAGCGTGCCCGAGCACGAGATCTGGTCGCCGTAGCCCGGGAAGCTGAGCACCAGCGCGACCACCTCGGGGAAGTCGTACGTGACCGTGCCGTTGACGATGCCGTCCGCCGCGGGGACCGCGGGCACCTCGATCGCCGGGCCGCCAGGGGCCGGCGTGGAGCGCTCATCGGCGCTGGTCTCCGTCAGCGACGTCGGAGCAGACGCGAACGCCGCCAAGCCGAGCGACCAAGTCACCACGCGAACCTCCGACGGCCGGCAACATAGGGCAGGATAGGAGGACCGCAACCGACTCGCGGGGAATTGACAGCCCCTGGTCGAAGGAGCGCACGCTTGCATACGATTCGAATCGTCGTTTCGCCAATCATGGCGTTGGTCGTTGCTTGTGGAGGTTCGAAGGACTCGAGCGTCGGCGCCGATCCCACGGGCCCTTCCCCGACGAGCCCGACCGAAGAGACCGCGATGGACTCCGAGACCGCGCCTCCGGTCGACCTGAGCAACGGGGCGTTCGACATCCGGTACGCCTTCAACGGATGGGCGGGCGCGCAAGCGAGCTGCGCGGACGTCGGCGCCGACACGCTGTACCTCGACCTGTCGTTGTCGGGCGCCACCGAGCCCACCCAGGTCCTCGCGTGTGACGACGCGCACCTGCTCGTCCCCGCCGAACAGCCCGGCGCGTGGACGATCTACCTGCACACCGCGCTGTCCGCCGCGACGGCCGACGGCGCGTGGGGCGCTTCGTACGCCATCATCGGGGAGGCGGTGCCGGGCGAGCTCACCGAGGTGTACGTCGAGATCGTGTGCCAGGCGAACGGCACCGACGGCGTCTGCGCGTAGCCATCCACGCCGGTCAGGCGGGCCCGCGGTCGTCCCGGGAGCGCGCGGGCGCCGATCCGGGCGTGAGCCACGTATCACCTGCGTTTCGCGCGTCAGTTCCGTTCGCGGGCGCGACGCCGAGCGCCGTGACCGTCTCTTCGAGGCGGCGCACCACGAGACGGCGCGTCGCGGGGTCGAGCGCCTCCAGGTTCGCGCTGCGCAGCACCTCGGCCGCCAACAGCTCCGGACCCACCGGGGCCTGCTCCGCGCGCAAGCGGGCCAGCGCGCGCCAGACCTCGACCGCGGTCCGCCGCACCTCGGTGCCGTCGGGAGCCTCGTCGGTCGTGGTCGCGACGGTGGTCACCTGGGGACGCGCGCCGACGAGCGGCTTGGGCGCCGACGCGAACGGCGCCAGCAGGTCCGCGAACCCCTGGGCGTCCGGCCGACGCTCCGGCTGCGGGTGGGTGGCCGCGACCAACAGCGCCCATATCGGCGCGGGCAGCCGGTCGGCCAGCGGGGTCAGCTCGGCGCCCACCACGTTCGGCCGCCGACCGGCGATCAGCTCGTACAGGGTCACGCCGAGCGCGAACACGTCGGCGGTCCCGGTCACCGGACCGCCGCGCGCCTGCTCGGGCGGCAAGTAGCCCAGCGTGCCGAGCACGTGCCGACCGGTCGCGCGCCCCTCGCCGACGCCGCGCGCGGCGCCGAAGTCCATCACCCGCACCGACCCGTCGTCGCACACCATGACGTTCTCGGGCTTGAGATCGCGGTGCACGATGCCGACGCGGTGCAGCGCGGCCACCCCGAGCGCCACCTCACGCACGATCGCCACCGCCTCAGGAACCGGCAGCGCGCCCCGCGCGGTCAGCAGCTCCCGGACCGTCGCGCCGTGGACCAGGTCCATCACGAGGTACGCGGTCGGCCGCGGCTGACCGTCGACGACGACCGTCCACTCGCCCCACCCGTGGATGCGCACCAGCCGGGGGTCCTCCACCCGCGCCCCGATCTCGGCCTCACGCTGAAACAACGCGCGGTCGTCCGGATCATCGAGCAGCTCCGCGTTGACGAGCTTGAGGGCGAGCCGCGCCCCCGACACCTCGTCGACCGCGACGTACACCCGCCCCATGCCGCCCGCGCCGAGCAGCCGCTCCAGCCGGTACCCACCGACCCGTCGCGCCGCCCGCCTCCGGGCGCCCGCGACGCCGACCACCGCGGCGACGACGGCCAACCCCTCGACGACGACCGGCACCCCGACCCGCCACGCGGCCGCCCACTCCGCGACGACGAGCCAACCTGCGACGAGGGCCGCTGCGCCGACGAGGCCGCCGCGGGCCGATCCGACGCCGCCGACCACCCCACGCCGGCGGGCCCACACGACCACGCCGATCAGCCCGACGGCGCCGAGCCCGAGCACGGCCCCGTCGAGCGCGGTCATCCACCAAACGCGGCGCCACAAGCCCGGCCCGCGCCACGCCGCCGCGGGCGCGACCGACGGCCCGACGCTCTCGAGCACGAGGTCGGGGCCCTGCCGCACCGCGAGCAGGTCCGCGTCGCCATCTCCGGCCAAGTCGAACGCGATCAGGTCCAGCACCCGCGGCCCAGCGTCGATCGCAGGCCCCGCGTGGGTCAGCCCGAGCAGCGGCAGCGCCACCGACGCGTCTCGCGGGCCACGCTGGTTCGACGCCCACAACCGGCACGGGCGACCCTCCCCGCTCCCGCACGCGACGAGGTCGGCCGCGCCGTCTCTTGTGAGGTCCACCGCCACCGCGACCGCCGGGCCCCCGCCCCACGACGCGCTCGGCGCGTCGACGACCGCCGGCGGGTCCCCGACCAACCACCGCAGCCCGACCCTCCGATCGACCAGCGCGACGTCGTCGACCCCGTTCGCGTCGAGGTCGGCGCGCAGCGCCCGGTCCGCCCACCCCGCGGCGCCCGGAGGGGTCGGCCACGCCGTCGGAGCGGTGACCGGGCCGCGGACCAGCGCCCCGCCGCCGACGAGCTGATCGCCGAACACGAGGTCGCGGTGCCCGTCGCCGTCCAGATCCGCGGCGACGATCTCGGCGGTGACGTGCCCATCGGCGTTCAGCAGCGGATCGTCGACCGGGGAGAACGACCCGACGCCGTCGTTGCGCAGCAGCCAGCTCCGCGATGCGAACCGGCCGGCGACGAGCAGGTCGAGGTCTCCGTCGGCGTCGACGTCGTCGCACCCGATCCGGCCGATCGCCCCGATCTCCTTGCCGGGCGCCACCGCGTCGAGGCCCGAGCGCGCGGACCCGTCGACGAACCGCCCCGGCAACGACCGCAGCAGCCGCAGCCGCCCGCCCGTCCACGCGATCACGTCGGCGCGACCGTTGCCGTCGACGTCACACACCGCGACCGACTCGGCGCCCGCGAGCGCCTCGGCGTCGAGGCCGACCAGCCCCACCGGCACGAGCGCCCCGCCGCGCTGCAGGTACGTGACGGCCTCCGGCCCGAACAGCAGCACGTCGTCGAGGCCGTCGCCGTCGAGGTCCCCCGCGGCGCCGCCCGCGCGCTCCCCGCCGAGGCCGAGCCGAGCGCGATCCGAAGCGTCGACGAGCGCGACCCCGGGCTCCGGCGCGGTGCGCACCAACGACCGATCCCGCAGCAGGGCGACGGCCGACCCGCCGACCGCCGCGAGGCGCAGCGGCGGTGACGGCGTCGGGGGTGCGCTCCCGATCACGGTCGCCGTCGCAGCACCGCCTTCGACCTCGATCTTCAGGTGGTCCAGCCAACCGTCGGGGCCCCTCGCCCAGCACGACGAGCCCGCGCACACGAGCTGCTCGACCCGGCCGTGCCCGAGCGGGACGAACGCGCCGTCGACCCACGCGGTCAAGCGGGTGTGCCCGAGCAACGGCACGCCGTCGGCGGTCGCGAGCAGCTCCAGCATGCCGCCCGCCGGCCACTCCGTCGTAAGCGTCGCGTCGGCCCCGTCGAACGCGACCAACCCCGTCTCGGTGCCGACGAACACGCCGAACGGGCCCGGCCACACGGACCGACCGCGCCCGCGCCCCCCGAGGGCGACCCACCGCGACGCCGCCCTCGCCCACACCACCCCCTCCGACGCGCTCGCGTACGCGCGCCCGGCCCGGTCGATCGCCAGCCCGGTGAGGGGCGCGTCCCCGATCGCCTCGGCGGGGCCCCACACCCCGTCGACGAGCGGCCGGGCCTGCGGCGGCTCGTCTTGCCACAACCACGCGGCGCCCGACCCGACCGCGACGCCGTCCCAGCGGCCGCCCGGCGCCGTCGCGACCACCGACCACGCGTCGCCGTCGAGGCGCCACGCGCCTCCGGCTTCATCGACGACCCACAAGCCGTCCGGGGCCCCGACGACGTCGACGATCGGGCGCGCGCTCGGCGGCGCGAGCGCCTCCCACCGCTCGGTCGGAGCGCCCGCCGCCGCCGGGCCAGCGGCGACGAGCAACACGAGCGCGGCGCGCGACGCGTTCACGATCAGGTGGGATCCACGCCGGCTTTACGCGCCCGGAACCGGAGCTTGCCCAGCGCCTTGAGCTCGATCTGCCGGATGCGCTCCCGCGTGAGGCCGATGACCCGGCCGATCTCGGCGAGCGTGTGGGGGGGGTGCCCGGCGAGGCCGAACCGCAGCTCCAGCACGCGCGTCTCGTTGGGCTCGAGGCTCTCCATCAGCTTGACCGCCTCGCGGAACATCTGCGCGTCGGAGACCTCCTCGAACGGCAGCCGCTGGTCGGGGTCGTGCAGCACGTCGCGGATCGACGTGTCGGAGTCCTCCGAGACCGGGCGATCCAACGACGTCGCGGTGTCGAGCTCGACGCGCATCCGGCGGATGCGCTCGACGTCGGGCGCCGCGAGGCCGATCAGCTTCCCGATCTCGTCGTTCGACGGCTCCCGGCCGAGCTCCCCGACGAGCTGCGATTGGACCCGCTCGACGCGGCGAATCGACGTCAGCGCGTGGCCGGGGACCCGCATGGGCCGCCCGTGCTGCGACAAGCACTGCTCCACCCCCTGGCGGATCCACCACCGGGCGTAGGTGGCGAAGCGGGCGCCCATCGCGTGGTCGAACTTGCGAGCCGCCCGGATCAACCCCAAGTTCCCCTCCTGCACGAGGTCGAAGAACGGGACCCCGCGGGGCGGGTAGCGCCGCACGATGGACACGACCAGCCGGAGGTTGGCCTCGGTGAGGGTCCGGATCGACTGGTCCAACACCGCCTTTCCAGCGGCGAACGCCCGATGGTGCGCGACCGCGGCCGGCGACAGGTTCCGCCGTCGGTGGCCCGAGAAGGTGGCCACGGCGACGTCGAGCAGCTCGTCCTCGATGCCGAGCACCGCGATGGAGTCACCGATGGCGTCGAGCCGATCGTCGACCGGGTCCCCCGCCTCTTGCTCGGTGAGCAGGTCGGCCACCCGCGGCGACGCTGAAGCCAACACCCCGCGCGCGTTGCCAGCACCGACGCTCGCCGCGACCAGGTCGAGCACGGCCGGACCGAGCCGCACCGCCGCGCGCCAGCGGGCGCTGCGCGCGCGCCGCATGTCGTGCGACACCTCGACCTCTTGGGCCGCGGTCAGCAGCGGGACGTCGCGGGCGCCCCCCAACAGGTCGTACCCGTCGAACAACCGTCGCTTCGACGGCCGACGCGCCGGCGGGGCTGCGCGCGGCGCCGGCGCCGTGTCGGTCGGCGGATCCTCGTCGAGGTCCCCGGCCTCGGTCGCGACGGCGAGGTCGACGAGCACGTCGATCGGGCCGAACTCGCGGACCGCCCGCCCGGCGAGGTCGAGGTCCGGTACGACCAGGACGCGGATCGGCGCCGACGCGTCGCCCCACCGCTCGGGCTCGTCGCCATACCAGGCCGCGACGCCGACCTGGTGGACGAGCGCGACGCCGGACAGCTCGAGCGCGGAGACCACCGCCCGCACCCGCTCGGGAGGGGCGACCAGCACCAGCGGCGGCAGGTCGCGCCGCGCGGCCCACGCCAACAGATCGGCGGCGACGAACCCACGATGAGGCATCAACGCCTCGAACTGCGCCGACATGCCGACGGCGAGCGCGAGCACCACCGTGGTGGAGCCCGCGGCCGGGATCAACAACGCACGCGCCAGCGCGCCGTCGCGGGTGAGCGGCTCGGCGAGCAAGGCGGCGTTGACCAACACCTCTTGCCGCACCGGGTACACCCGCGCGCCTGCGTTCAGGGTCAGCTCGGTGGTCAGCCCCGACATCGCGCGCGCGGCGTCGACCACGCCCATCCACGCGCGGCGGGCCGGCTCGATGAGCCCCACGACGGTCTCGAGCACCCACGCGTCGTCTACGTACCCGACGAGGCCGAGACGATCGTCGATCGCGTCGTCCGGCGACACCAGGTACGACAACCCGGCGCGGGCCCACGACCGCTCCTGATCCCCGAAGTCGCCGCCGTTGAGGACGGACACCAGGAACTCGGCGTGCCTCAGGAGCTGGCGGAAGAACACCGTGCCCACGATGGTGTCCGGCAGCGCGTACAGGCGCTCCGTCGCGGCGACCAGCGCCGCGTCGTCGGCGAGCGGGGTGTCGCGGAACGCGCGCATGAGCGCCTCGGCGCGCCCTTGCTCGTCGGCGTCGAGCCGCGAGACCGCTGGTTCGACCGCCGTACCGCCCGCCGATCGTGCGCGCTGCACGATCTCGGACAGCACGAACGCGTGGGCGTACGTCGACAACGCGCCGATCTGCTCCGGATCGGGGCCACCGGGCCGCAGGACGTACGACAGGCCCGCCCGCGCCGCCCGGCGCGCCTCAGGCGACGGATCCGCGAGCAAGCCGACCAGGGCGCGCACGTGCCGGCCGACCGAGGCGCCGTGCCCGTGGGCGGCCGGCACCCGCTCCGCCCACGCGATCGCCCGCTCGGCCAGCGCGTCGTCGCTGCCAGAGAACGACGCCTCGAACGATGCGATCAGGTCGTTGAGGAGCCGCATCTGGTCTGTGTACAACGACTGCATCGGCCTTGCTCCAGGCGGCGATAGTAGCCCAGGCGCCGATCGCGCGTATGCGCCCGGGCCAAGGCGTGCGCCTCCGCCGCGCGCTGCGGAACCCCCTTGGGTCCGGACCGTCAGGACCCCGCGCGGGAGGCCGCCACCATCGCCGCGCCCGGCACCGCGAACGGCTCGGCGCGCGGGAACCAGACCAGCTCGGCGCCCCGACTCGACACCACCGCTCGCGTCCGCAGCGCCGGAAGCGCGTGCGGCTCCAAGAACGGCCGCGCCGCGGCGAGCCCCCCGGCGAGCACGATCCGGTCGGGCGCGAACACGTTGGCGACCGCGACGAGCCCGCGCCCGAGCGCCTCCCCGGCCTCCGCGACCACGGCCCGCGCGACGGCGTCGCCGGCTTCCACCCGGTCGATCAACCCGCGACCGTCCGCGACCACGATCCCGCGCCGCCGCGCCTCGGCGACCAGCCCGACCGTCGAGCACCACACCTCCAGGCAGCCCACCCCGCCGCACAAGCACGGCCGGTCGCCTCCGACCGGGATGTGCCCGAGCTCGGCCGCCGAACCGCGGCGCCCACGCAACAGCCGCCCCTCCGACACCACGCCCCCGCCGACACCCGTTCCGAGCGTCAACATGACGAGGTCGCCCCAGCGGCCGGCGGCGACCCACGCGCCCCACGTCGCAGCGTTGGCGTCGTTCTCGATCGTCACTGGCGCGCCCAGCGCCTCCGACAACGACGCGCCGAGCGGCACGTGGTCCCACTCGGGGAAGTTCGGCGACGCGACCACCGTTTGTGCGACGACGAACCCCGGGACGCCGACCCCCACGGCCTCGAACGGCCGCCCACCCGCGACGGCGCGCACCGCGCCGACGATCGTGTCGACGACGGTACCGACGGATCGATCGACGAGCTCGTGCGCGACCGTGTCGCCGACGAGCGCGCCGTCGTCCGACACCCAGCCGGCCCGCACCCCGGTTCCGCCGACGTCAACCCCGATCCAGCGAGCCACCGCCTCACCCCACGATCACGCCGACGCTCCGGCCGAGTCGCCGCCCCGTGTTCGCGACGCGCGGCAGCAGGTATAACGGCCCCATGGAACATGGAACCCTCGTCGACCGTTACTGCGCAGAACCGCACGCCACCGAGCTGACCGCCGCCGCGTGCGACGCCGCCTCCGGGGCCCGCGTCACCGCCGACGCGTGGGGCCTCGTCGCGATCACCCGCCCGGGCGACGAGTTCCCCACCTTCGTCTTCCAGCACCAAGACGCCGTGCGCGGCGCCGTCGCGGTGTCCAGCGGGGGCGGCCTCGTCGCGGTGGGCGACGACAGCGGTCTCGTCGCGGTCTACAAGACGTCCGACGGCAGCTGCGTGTTCCAGGACGCCAAGGCCGACGGCGCGTCCCGGGCGATGCGCGCGGTGTGCTTCAACCGGCAAGGCACGATGGTGGCCGCGCTGTCGATCGACGGCGTCATCCGGATGTGGGACATCCAGCGCTGGGAGCGCATCGGCAACTGGCCGGGGTTCGACGCCCGAACCCTCGCGTACGACGACCGCACGCAGCGCATGGTCGCGATCGACCCGCTTGGTCAGCCCAAGGTGCTCGACCTCACCCGCCAGCAGGTCGTCGACCTCGAGCTCGTCCCCGGCGGCTGCACCGAGGCCCACCTCACCAGCGACGGTCGGCACCTCGTCTGCCTCGCGCCGAACGGGCTGCACCTGCTGGCGTTGCCGTCGGGCCGGCTCGTGCAGTCGTTCACCGCGCGCCAGTCGTCGGGCATGCTCACCGCGGTGCTCGATCCGAGCGGAACCCGCGTCGGCGCGGTGACCCAGCGCTCCGTGCACGTCTTCTCGTTGCCCGACCTCAAGCCGCTCGACAGCCAGCGGCACGGCGCCGAGGATCCCGTCGCGGTCGCGCTCTGGGACAGCCGCGGCGTCGCGGTGGGCGGCCGCGACGGCAGCTTGTCGCGCTCCGGCGCGCGTACGAGCTTGGAGCAGGTCGTCTGCGTGACGGGCAACGGCGACCACCGGGTCGCGGTGCACGGTGACCGCGTCGCGGTGTGGCACAAGACGCGTCGGCGCAACCCGTTCAAGGGGCTGCACCGCGCGGTCGAGGTGCGCATCGATCGCGACGGCAGGCTGCTCGTCACCGTCCCCGACGATCCGTCGCAGGGCATCCAGGTGTTCGAAGCGACGACGGGTCGCCACCTGTTCGACGCCGGCCCCGAGACGGCGGGCACCAGCAAGGTCGAGGTCGGCGGGCCCATCGTGGCGTGCATGCTCAACCGCGGCGGGGTGCGCTGGTACGACCTGAAGAACAACCGCGTGCTGGACCTCCCGTGGGCCCAGCACTTCTCGTTGTCCGGCAGCGGCACCTGGCTGGGCGTCATCACGCCCGAGGGCCACGTGCGCATCTTCGACCCGTCGACCGGCGCCGACGACATGCCGAGCCCCGAGCCGCTCGATCCCAGGGTGCCGGTCCGGTTGTTGTCGTTCGTCAACCGGCGGCCGGACCTGCTCGTGCTCGACGAGCAGGGGGTGCTCGGCGTCTACGACCTCACGCGCGCCAAGAGCGAGGGCGTACCGTCACGCGGGCGCGAGGTGCTCGAGTTCTCGCTCCCGGTCGACCGTCTGTGGGGCATCACCGGCGGGAGGTACGCGGCGCTGCGCCACCAGGACGTCGCGACGGGCACCGCGTCGGTGTTGTACGTCGACCTGCAGTCCGGCGACGTCGCGCACGAGGTCACCGGCTTGTTGCCCTACGTGTGGGTCGATCCCGAAGACGGCACGTTGGTGCAGCCGGCCCGTGGCAACGCGATCCAGGAGTTCGACCGGTCGGGGCGGGACAGTCGGGTGCTGCGATCGTTGCCGGAGGCGCGCTGGATCTGCTTCGACGAGCGCGGCGTGCTCGACCGCAGCGGCGACGCCGACGGCGAGTGACCGCCGCCGGCAGCGCTCACACGATCAGGGCTGGTCGGCGCACAACGTGTAGGCGCCCGAGCCGCTGTAGCTGCTGACGTTCCACAGGTAGTAGCCGGTGCGGTTCGACTTCGAGATCGACTCGATGGACGTGCCGCCTTCCGAGCGCGCGTTCACGCGCCAGGTGCCGCTGGAGTACTTGTACAGGTACAGGTCGAAGTCGGTGCCGGACGGGCCCTCGAGGTAGCCCACGTGGGTGCCGCTGGCGGCGTAGTAGTACGTGCCACCGGGGTGCACGTCGTAGTCGCCGCTGCTGCTGAGCGTGCCGGTGTACTCCTCCTCGTACGCCGAGCAGTCCACCGTCGCGCCGCCACCACCACCGCCCGGGTCGGCCGCGATGAAGTCGGCGATGTACGACTCGTACGCGTCCGCGCGCGTGGAGACGCCGTAGCGCGTGCACGCCGCGTCGCCGTACGACGTCACGCCGCCGACGTACGTGCTGCCGCCGCGGTACACGAACAACGGCCCGCCGCTGTCGCCCGAGCACGGCCCGATGCCGCCCGTCTGCGCGTAGGCCACCTGGTAGGTGGTGCTCGCGCCGCTGCACCCGCTCACGCCGCCACAGCCGAGGCCGCCAAGCGGCAGGTCAACCTGCTGCTTGACCCCGAAGTCGCCGGTCTCGTCGTAGCCGAAGCCCGCGAAATTGACGATCATGCCGGCGTCTGCGGCGGTGAAGCCCTGGGCCACCGGGAGGGCGGCGACCGGGGTGACCGCCTCGGTGACCGGCGTGGACAGCCGGATCAGCGCGATGTCGCCCACAAGCGTCGAGCCGTTGTAGGTCGGGTGCTGCGACACCTCGGCGACGGTGTAGTCATGGGCGTTGAAGTCCACCGACGGGTCGTCGCCGACGTAGATCTTGACTTCGGACGGCGACATCACGCCGCCGAAGTCTTCCACACAGTGACCGGCGGTCAGGACTACGTCGGCCGTGATCAGCGTGCCAGAGCAGAACGGCGACACATACGTGGTGCCACCAACGACCTGATGCAAGCTCACGACGGCGTCATGCTCCCACGAGTCGGGCGCGTAGCCGTTGTAGATCGCGTTGCTCGGGTGGGCGACGTCGGGCACGCCGTCGACCAGCGCAGACTCCTGAGGGTCGGCGCAGGCGGCGAGGAAGAGGGCGGCGAGCGCGCTGCTGCTACGAATCGTCACGGTAGGTCCTCCAGGCGTCGGGTTGACGCCGGACGACCATGAAGCCTGAAACAACGACCGCAAGCGAATCGATGCAAAGGCGACGTCAAGTCGCACAAAACAATGCTGTGTCGCCAGCTTTGAGGATTACGCACGCTACCGGGTGGCTGCGAGACTCTGCGATGCGTTCGGAAATTCTCCGTCAGAACGCCCCACCGTTGCCCGGCTCGGACTCGAACGACATCGCGCCGACCGGGAAGAAGTGACCCGTCTCGCCGTCGACCTCGACCGCCTGCCACACGGTGCCGGGCTCGTTCACCGGCACGTCGAAGGACGCGTACGTGTCGCGCCCGACCCACAGCTGCACGCGGGCCCCGGAGTACGAGAGCACCGACGCCGCCTGCTCCAGCTTGTTGATGTTGTCGTGCACCGAGAACCGGTACAGCCCGCTCTCGCGGTGCAGCACCGTGACCGTCTCCGGGCCGTACCCGCTGACGTCGTCGACATCGAGGAGGACCTCGGCGGTGTCCGGGCCGGCGTCCTGCGGGTAGACCGGCACCTCCCAGTACACGTGGAACCGGTCCTCTTCGACGACGGCGCCGAGGCCGCTGCCGACGTCGCCGGTGACGTGCATGTCGAGGTCGACCGGGCTGTCACCCCAGGTGAGCACCGCGCGCGCTTGGTTGTCTTCGATCGCGATGGTGGTACCGCCATTCTGGCCGCCGCGATCCTCGCCACCGACCACCGCGACCTGGAACGACGCGTCGAGGTACGGGGTGCCGGGGACCGCGTCGCCGTCGATGAACACCGTGTAGGTGCCAGCCGGCAGGTCTTCGAACACGAAGTTTCCGAAGTCGGCGTCTTCCGCGGCGCCCGCGCCCGACGTGACGGTGCTCGCTACGATCGGGCCGGCGGGATCCGGGTTGACGCCCGCGCGCAGCAGCAGCGGGGTCGCGCCGAGGCCGACGGCCATGTCGCGCTCGATCACGTCGAAGACACGGCCGCGGATGGTGCCGGTGCGCGACGTGTTGCGCGCCACCAGCACCGTCCCGATGTACACGGTGACCGGGTCGATGCGGTGGGACGGCTCGAGCGACAGCTCGGACGAGCCCGGGTCACGCAGGAAGAACTGTTGACGGAACTCGGTGTCGACGAACGGCCCGACGACCGTGGCGCGGATGGTCACGCCGTCGGCGGTGTCGTACGGGACGCCGATCGTCGCCTTGAAGACGCCGTCGTCGTCGGCCTCGACCTCGCCCAACCATGCCCCGGTGTCGTCGTACAGCGTGACCAGCGCGCTGCTCGGGGCCACCTGGGTGCCGGCGTCGACCACTTGCCCCTTGAGCGTCACGACCACGTTGTCGACCTCGCCCGACCCGCAGCCCCAGGCGCCGAACGCCAGGACTCCCGCCGCCAGCAGCTTCGGCCGAACCTCACGATGCCCCATCTTCGCCCCCGTGCCGCGCCCGCGGCGTAGGCGGAGCATACACGAGTCGAGCGCGCGTGGGCTTGACGCGCCGACGCGAGCCCCGGATACTCTGCGCATGCGCATGCACGAACCCGTCTCGACCTCGTCCGCGGCCTCGCCGCACCCGCACGCCTACGAATCGACCGAGCCCGCGGCGCGACCACGCAACCGTCGCTCGAGCGCGCTGGCCGCCGGAGCGCTCGCGCTCGCCGTCGCCGCGCCGACCGCCGCCGAAGCCGGCGGCGCCACCGAGCGCACGATGGTCGGCGTCGGCGCCGAGTTCGGCTACCAGACCCTGCTGGGATCGAACGGCAAGGCGTTCGCCGCCTCACCGGCGATCCGCATCCAAGGCGAGGTCCACCCGGCCGACGCCTACATCGTCCAGCTCATCTACGGGTTCGCGAGCCACGGCCTGAACGACCCGACGTCGTTGTTCGTGGAGCCGAGCGCGGCGCCCGACTGGTCCGGCGCGATGGACCTCCACACCATCAACGTCGGGTTCAAGGGCTTCGCCGATCTGGGGCAGTCGCGCCTTCAGTGGTTCCGCCCGTACATGTCGTCGAGCATGGGCGCCATCTGGGCCTCGAGCACGCTCGACAGCGCCGCGGTGCCGTCGTTGTACGACACGAGCGCGTCGTGGCGGTTCGACTTCGACACCTCGGTCGGGGTCGAGATCAACCTGAAGTACATCGCGCTGGGTGTGTTCGGGCGCGGCGGCCTGATTCCCAAGTTCTCGAAGACG
>CAIUDO010000323.1 GCA_903897935.1 uncultured Pseudomonadota bacterium | reverse complement strand
TCGACGAAGATGCAGACGAGCTGCTTGCCGATCGCCTTGGCGAGGAGCGCCGCGACGACCGAGCTGTCGACGCCGCCGGACAGCGCGCACAAGACGCTCCCCTCCCCGATCCGCGCGCGCAGGGCCGCGACGTGCTCGTCGACGAAGCTCCCGGGCGTCCAGTCGCGCCGCGCCCCGCACACCCCGACCGCGAACCGCTCCAGCAGCCGGGAGCCGGCCTCGGTGTGCGCCACCTCGGGGTGGAACTGCAACGCGGTGACCCGGCCGTCGTCGCGCACCATCGCCGCGATCGTGCCCGACGACGAGCGCGCGGCGACCCGGTACCCTGGCGGCACCACGGCTACGTGGTCGCCGTGGCTCATCCACACCCGATGTCCGGGCGCGAGGCCGTCCAACACCGGGCCGGGCAGCTCGGTCACGTCGATCCGAGCGAGGCCGTACTCACGCGCGGCGCCCCGATCGACGCGCCCTCCGAGCGTCTGCGCGAGCCACTGCATGCCGTAGCAGATGCCGAGCACAGGCAGATCGTCGCGCAGCCAGCCCGCGTCGAACGGCGGGGCGTCCGGCCCGACCACCGACGCGGGCCCCCCCGACAACACGACGCCGATGGTGCCCGCGGGCAGCTCCGCCGGCGCCGGCTCCGTGCACGGCCGAATCTCGCAGTAGATCGACAGCTCCCGGAACCGCCGGGCGATGAGCTGGGTGTACTGCGATCCGAAGTCCAGGATGACGATGAGCTGGTGCACGAGGCCCCCAAGGGCCGGCGTGGGTAGCACGGCGCGCCCGCGACCGCCCTCCCGCGCGCCGCGCGTCACTGCCCCGGGGGAACGGCCGGGAGCGACGCCGAGAATTGCCCACCCGACAGCGCGTCGAGCTGCGCGGTGAGCTCCATCAGCTTGAGCTGGTCCTTCATGCGCCCCTTCAGGTCGCTCTTGGGCGACAACAACATCTCGACCTGCAACTGACGGCGGTCGAAGTAGATCGACGTCGCGTCGGAGAGGATGTTGTCGCGCAGCTTGACGATGTCCTGCGCCTCGTTGATGACGCGGATGCGCTCGGAGGACATCACGAGCTTGTCGAGGTCCCAGACCGCGCGGGCCGTGTAGGTGACGTCGCGGTCGCGACCGGCGTCGTCGAGCACGTCGAACACGCTGTCGGCGTCCTCGACCGTGTCGATGATCCCGTCCGCCGGGTAGTACTGCCAGTCCTGGTCCCAGCCGTCCTTGACCTTGACCTCGACCTGGAGCTGCGGGAGCAGCGCGAAGTTCTTGGACGCGGCGAGCCAGCGCTGGACGACCTCCGGGTTCGTCGAGGTGTACGCCATGATCCACTGCTGGAGCTGCTGGACGCCCGGCTCACCCTTGAACTGCGCGAGCACCTCCTCGACGGTCGTGTACGCCTGGGTCGCCGCTTCCGGCACGCGCACCTCGACGACCGTTCCGCGGCGGAGCGACGCGAGCACGTCCTCGCTGAGCCCGAGCGCGCGCAGCTCCTCGACGCTGTTGACACGACCCCGGGCGTCGCGCCACGACACGATGCGCTCGGCCGTCGCGCCGTCGACGCCGTCGATCGAGCCAAGCTCGGCAGCCGTCGCGCGGTTGAGGACCACCGGCCCGCTCGCGAGCGCGTCCGACGACGCGACCAACAAGCCGAGCACGAGCGACCAGGTAGACCAAAAAGACCGGCTCATGGGGACTCCTGAGACACCAAGTCGAGGACGAGCGGCACCGAGAAGCCTGAAAGGACGTCCATTCGGGCCTCCAACTCGAGCACCCGGAGCGCGTCGGCGACCCGATCGGGCAGCGGCGCGCTCTGGGACGCTTCGGACTGACGAACCACCAGCGCCGCGCGGGCGACGTAGAGCTGGGCGATGCGCCCGGCGAGCGCCCGATCGTACGCCTGCACGCGCCGCTCGTTCTGGGCGCCCAGCATCGCGGCTTCGCTCTCCGGGTCGAAGAAGACGTCGTCGTCTAGGAACACCGGGTCGATCTCCCCGCTGGTGTCGCGCGCGGGCGAGAAGACCAGGTTGCCGGTGACCCACCAGTCCGAGTCTTCGCCGCGGTCCGTGCCGTCGCCGAGGCCCCACCCGAGGTCACCGCTGGGGGTGTACAACGCGTCGACGACGATCTGCGGCATGAGCGCCGACTTGAGGCGCGCGTTGGCGGGCATACGAGCTATCAGCTCCGGCCGGCCGCGCGCAGCAGCGAGCAGGTCACCGAGCTGCACGAAGTCGTCGGCCACCGGCCGACCGCTGAGGTCACCGACGTCGACGAGCCGAAACACGCCCTCAACCGTCGCCACCGTCGGGCCATCGGCGAGGTCGCGCACCGTGGGCACCAACAGGCCCGCTGATCGCGCCGACCAGGTCAGCCCGCTGTCGACGGTCTCCCACACGCCGGACGCGCCGCCGACGAGCGCGTGGCCGCCCCCGAGCGCCAACACGCCCACCGCCCCGCGCGGCCCCGAGACCCGGGTGGCGCGGCCCCACCCGTCGGACGCCGCGAGCCGCCACACGCCGTCGGCACCTGCCGCGACCAGCGTGCCATCGTCCAAGACCGCCGCGTCGGCGATCGAGCGGCCCGACAGCGCGGGCAACAGCGCCCACCCGAGCACGAGGTCCCGCATGAGCAAGCCTACGGGGGTGCCCGCGAGCGGCCGCGCGAGGTCCATCTCGAGCGAGACCACCGCGATCCCCTCGGTGCCGTCGAGCACATCGAACACCACCGCCGTGGCCGGGTCGACGTAGCGGATCCCGTCCGACGTGCCCGCCAGCACGACGGTCTGGTCGACCGCGACCGACAAGATCGGCGTCTCCAGCACCCGCGACGCTTCGGCCCCGGCGACCCGCCACAGCCCGTCGGGCCGGCCGACCCACAGGGTGCCGTCGCCGCCGCGCGCGATCGAGAACGCGTGCATCGTGGTGTCCGCGCGCGCCGCCGCCGCCGCGAGCAACGGGTCGGAGCCGAGGTCGGCCTGGAGGTCGTCCGCGACCTCGCTGACGTCGTCCGTGGGTGCCGCGGCGCTCTCTTCTTCCGGCTCCGACTCGTCCTCCGCGTCGGGATCGGAGGCCAGCTGGGCC
>CAIUDO010000322.1 GCA_903897935.1 uncultured Pseudomonadota bacterium | reverse complement strand
TTCACCACGCCCGAGCCCCCGCGACGACGCCCGCGCCGACCCGCTGCCCGTAGGGGCGCGATTCATCGCGCCCGCGCCCCAGCGACGACGCCCCCACCATGCGATCGCGCCCTACGGCGAGCCCCGCGGGATCTGCAGGCCCACGGTGACGGGGCAATGGTCCGACAACACGAGCGCCGACCACGCGTCCGGGTAGGCCCGCGCCGACGCCCCGGCGCGGTCCATCCAGCCCTGGGCCCGCAGATCGAGCGCGATGTGGTCGATCGCCGGGCGCGGGCGGTCCGTCGACCGGCACGCGATCTCGAGCCCCGCGGTCGCGAGGTGCAAGCGCGCGTCCGGCGGGTCGCCGTCCGACATCGCGGAGAACAGGGCCTCGTCGGGGGCGAGCTGCCGGTTGAAGTCGCCGAGCACGGCGTACGCGACGCCCTCCGACGCCCTCGCGTCTACCCAGCCCTGCAACGCCGGCAGTTGCTCGGCGAGGCGCTCGCACGCGTGCGACTTCGGCGCGTCGAGCCGGTCGGTCGGGTACGCGCACCCCGCCTTGAGGTGGACTGCCAGCAACCGCAGGCGCGCCTCACCGACCACCAGCTCCACGTCGACGCCGCGCCGCAGCCCGCCTACGTCGAGACCCTCGACGTCCGGGTGCCGCGTGACCACCACCCCGCGGGCCGCGAGGTCCGCGCGGTACGCGAACCCCACCCGTTGTACGTCGTCTTCATCGGCGACCACCACCTGCCACGTCGCGGCGTCGAACACCCAGCGCGCCGCCTCCGCGCCGTCGACCTCCTGGAACGCGACGACGTCCGCGCCCAGCGCCTCAGCGTGCTGGCGCAGCGCGGCGAGGTCGTCCGGGCCGCGCGCGGGCGCGTCCGGCGGGCCGCGCTCCGACAACCACTCGAGGTTCCACGTCGCCACGCGCACCGGGACGAGGCCGGGATCGACCGGGGCCTCGACGACCGACGACGACGCGCACGCGAGCGGCAGGAGCATCCACACGCAGGCAGGTTAGCGCCAACCGAGCGAGGTGTGCCATGCGGACGTGGGTAATCCTGGGGCTGTTGGCGTGCGCGGGCAAAGAGTCCGGGGCGCCGCCTACTCCTGCAGACACCGACACTGATGCCGACACCGACACCGACGCCGACGCCGACACCGACGCCGACGCCGACACCGACACCGACGCCGACGCCGACGCCGACGCAGACAGCGACACCGATCCGTCGGTCGTCGGGATGGACACCCGCCCCGCCAACCCCACCTGCGTCGCGCCCGAACGGCCGCCCGCCGCGGGCGCGATCGACCTCGAGCGTGTGTTCGTCGGCGTCACCGTGAGCCAGCCGATCCAGCTCGTCGCGCACCCGGACGGCGCGCGCTGGTGGGCGCTCGGCCAGCGGGGCACCGTCACCACCTTCACCGCCGACGCCGTCGGCGTGATCATCGACGGCGCGTCGACCGCGCTCGACCTCAGCCCGCTGTACAATTCATCCGAGACCGGCCTGCTCGGGATGGCGCTCGATCCCAACTTCGAGGCCAACGGCCACGCCTTCTTGTCGTTCAACCCCACCGTCGACCGGAGCCCGGTCACCCGGATCTCGCGGTTCACCACCACCGATGGCGGTCTCACGTTCGATCCGGCGTCGGAGGAGGTCGTGTTCGAGCTCCCGCAGCCGTACACCAACCACAACGGCGGCGACGTCCACTTCGGGCCCGACGGCATGCTCTACCTCGGCCTCGGCGACGGCGGGCTCGGCGGTGACCCGCTCGGCTCCGGGCAAGACACGTCCACCCTGCTCGGTGGCATGATCCGCATCGACGTGTCGACCGTTCCGTATTCGATCCCGGCCGACAACCCGTTCGCGGGCGGCGGGGGCGCGCCCGAGCTCTACGCGTGGGGCCTGCGCAACCCGTGGCGGTTCTCGTTCGACCGCGTGACCGGCGACCTGTGGGTCGGCGACGTCGGCCAGGACGCGATCGAGGAGGTCGACCGCGTCGAGCGCGGCGGCAACTACGGGTGGAACGTGTTCGAAGGGAGCGCGTGCTACGACCCGCCCGAGTGCGACGTCGGCGCCACGCTCGGCCCGATCGTCGAGTACCCGCAGCCCCCGGGATCGTCGAGCGTCGTCGGCGGGGTGGTCTACCGCGGCTCCGACGTGCCCGATCTGTACGGGACGTACCTGTTCTCCGAGTTCTACACCGGCGAGCTGTACCAGATCGTCTACGATCCCGTCACCGGCGACCCGTCGATCGACACGTTGCACACCGAGCCCGGCGCCCGCATCGCGTCGTTCACCGAGTCGGTCGACGGCGAGGTCTTCCTCACCGACTACCAGCAGCAGCGCTTCTACCGCGTCACCGCGGCGGGGCCACCCGAGAAGTCCACGTTCCCCGCCACGTTGTCGGCGACCGGCTGCTTCGACCCCACCGACCCGACCGTGCCCGTCGCGGCGATGTTGCCGTACGCGCCGGGCGCCGAATTGTGGTCGGACGGCGCCGAGAAGCACCGGTGGTTCGCGATCCCCGACGGCTCCACGATCGCCTTCGACGGCGACGGCGACCTCGATCTGCCCGTCGGCAGCGTGATCGCCAAGGAGTTCGTGTTCGACGGGGTCCGCGCCGAGACGCGGCTGATGGTCCGCCACGACGACGGCGCGTGGGCCGGGTACACGTACAAGTGGCGCGAAGACGGCTCGGACGCCGATCTCGTGCTCGCGAGCGACGAGGTCGAGGTGTCGTTCGGATCGTGGCGGTTGCCGTCGCGCTCGGAGTGCCTGCAGTGCCACACCGGGTCGATGGGGGGCACCCTCGGCCTGGAGCTCGACCAGATCGACCGGGCCATCGTGTGGCCGGCGACCGGCCGCACCGCCGGTCAGATCGAGACGCTCGCGTACATCGGGGTGCTCGCCGACGGCGCCGGATCGTTCGTTACCCGCCCGATCCCCGCGATCGACGACGCTGGGGCGTCCGACGAGGACCGCGCGCGGGGCTGGCTGCACGCCAACTGTGCGTCGTGCCACAACCCCGACGAGGTCACCCCCGGCGGTATGGACCTGCGCTGGCGCGCCACCGACGACGGCGCGTGCGGCGCCGCGCCGACCCGTGGTGATCTCGGCGTCGACGGTGCGCTGCTCGTCGACCCCGGCAGCGCCGAGTCCTCCGTGGTCTGGCTGCGCATCACGCAGACCGACGCGCAGCGTATGCCGCCGCTCGGCACCGAGCTGGTGCACGTCGAGGCCGCCGACACGGTGGCCGCGTGGATCGACGGCCTCGGGGGCTGCCCGTGAACCTCGGCAAGCTGTACGCCCTGCGGGGGCTCGTCGCGGAGCTGACGTTCCCCGCCGAGCACACACCGGGCGCCGGCCGCCTCGTGCACACCGGCCGCGACGGCACGATCCGGCTCGAGGTCGTCCGCCAGACCGGCCGGGGGCTCGTCGTAGCGCAGTGCCTGGACGACCCGACCGGCCTCCGCCTCGGGCTGGCCGTGTTCGACGACGGGCGGGTGCTCGAGGTGCCTCGCGGCGGCGCCGCCGGCCGGGTGTTCGACCCCGGCGGCGTCCCCCTCGACGACCTCGGGCCCATCGACGGTCCGCGCGTCCCCGTGTTGCTTGAAGCCACCGACGACCTTCTGTTCCGGGCCCGCGGCGGCCCCGCGCCCCTGGCGTCGGGCTGGCCGGCGGTCGACGCGCTGTGCCCGCTCGTGCGCGGCGGGTCGGCCCGGGTGTGCGCGCCGCCGGAGCTGGTCTTGGCGTTGGCGCGGTCGATCGCCGAGCGCGCGGGCGCCACCCTCGTGTGTGGTGTGGTCGGGGGGGCCGCGGAGACCGTCACCGCCGCCGCGAGCGCGGGGGCGCGGGTGGTCTGGGCGAGCGCGGCGACCCCACCCCTGCTGCGGGCGCGGGTCCGCCCGGCCGCCGAAGCCGTCGCCCGGCACGCGGGTGGCCCCGTGGTGCTGCTCCACCTCGGCGCCGGAGACGACGCCGTCGCTGAGGCCGACGCGCTGCACCTCGGCCGCGAGCGGCCCCGCGCGGCGCACGAGCCCGAATGGTCCGCCGACGACGCGCCGCTGCTCGTGATCGAGCAAGCGCCCCCGCCGAAGCCGCTGCGGCCGCGCTCGTTCGGCCGCTTGGGCGCGTCGCTCGACGCGATGCGGCTGCCCGAGCCCACGTCCGACCGCCCCGCCGACGTCACGCTCACGCTGCGCGCGACCGGCGACGACTGGTGGATCGACCCGACGGCGTCGTCGTCTCCACTCGCCGGACGGGAGCTCGCGGACCTCGCGGAGCGGATGGCGGAGCTGTGGGGGGTGCCGGCCGCCACCCGCGACGCCGGCCAGCGCGCGTGGCTCGGCGGCGCGCTGCGGCGGCTCAGCGTCGCGTGATCCTCGGCGCGGTCGGCCGCCGGCCCCTTGCCCATGAGCTGCGCACCGAGCCCCGCGACGAGCGCGACCGGCACCGGGACCTCAGAACTTCGCGCCTTCGTACTTCTTCCAGTCGTCCGTCTCCGCGACGTCGACGAACATCGGGTGGTCGTCCATCCGCACACGCACACGACAGTGCAACAGCCACCGCGCGTACAGCTCCGGGTGCGCGCGCAGGATCGGCTCGATCTGGTCGAGGTACCCGCGCTGCAGCTTCTCACAGCGGACCCCCATCGGGGCCGCCATGTCCGGGAACACCGGCTCGCCCACCTTGAGCCGCTGCGTCATGTCCGGGTTCCGCAGCGTGATGATCGGGCAGATCGCCGCCCCCGTGCTCGCCGCGAGCCGCCACGGCCCGGTGGCCATGAGCGCCGGACGCCCGAGGTACGTGGTCGGGCGGAACTTGCTCCCGCCGCGACCGTCGTACGCGAGCCCGACCATCTCGTTCGCCGCCAGGCGCCGATACAGCTCGCGTGTGTTGTCCTTCTCCATGTCGACGAAGCTCGCGGGCAGGCGATCCTCCGCCGCGTCACGCGCCTCGCGGGCCAGCACGTTCAGCTTGCTCGGCTTGACCTCGGCCGCGATCTGCCGCTCCGGAGGCGGAAAGCCGCGGGCCGCGAGCTGAGTCAGCTTGTACCCGGACAACGCGGTGAGCGCGATGCCGAACATGTAGTTGCCGGCGTGCGGGAACATGTAGAGCGCGCCTTTGCCCGGCAAGAGCGCGCGGTCGATGTTCTCGCGCCCCTCCCACGTGATGAACTTGGCGATCGACGCCGCGTCCAGCTTGCCGAGCAGCAGCTCCTCCGCGAGGCACGTCGACCACGCCACCGACGACGCGTGCGCGACCGCGTCGACCTCGGCGTCCGACCACGACCGCTCGGGGAAGCTGCGCCGCAGCTCGTCCGCCATCAGCGGGTTGCGCCCGCGCGACGCCAGCCGCTGCGCGCGCCCGATGCCCTTCCCGAGCGCCCACACCGCCCGCGGAGCGCTCGGGCTCACTGCCTTACGAAGCTCTACCCAGTACAAGTAGCGTGCGACGTCGCCGATCAACGGACCTCCGGGCGCCAAGACGTAGCGCGGGCGCGCGCCGCCTCCCAGGCCGCGCCGCGGGCGCGCGTACACAATCGCGCAGCGCCGGCCGATCGACGACAGGGGCCGTCCGCGCGCCCGAATCGGGCGCGACGCCTCCGCCGACGCTTTGGCGAGGTGTCCGCAACTGACGGCGTACGTGACCGATTATCCAGCACACCACCGCGACGACCACGCGGCGGCCGCCGCGCTCGGAGCCCCGCAAGACGCGCCGACCGGCGTTAAGGGGGCCGGCTCGGAGGCGAACCCATGTCGCTGGATGCGATCCAGCGCGCCGCGCGGGCGGCCGCTGGCGACGTGATCTGGGGGAAGGGCGTCGAGCTCTCCCGCAGCGGCGCCGTCGCGGGGATCTCGGACGACGACGACGGCGTGCACTTCCACGTCAAGACGCGCCAGCGCGCGCTCCCGTACGACGTCTGGTTGTGGCCGTCGGAGCCCGACTGGGGCTGCGACTGCGGCGCCGCCACCAAGGCCTGTATGCACGTCTGCGCGGCCGTGTGTGCGCTCCGCGAGGCCAAGAACGAAGGTAAGTCGCTGCCCGCGCCAAAGAAGCGGTTCGCCGTGAAGCTCCGCTACGCCCTCCGCGCGATCGGCGACGAGATCGCGGTGCACCGAGAGGTCGTACGAGCCGACGGGAGCGTGTCCCGGCTCGACGACCTGCTCCGGGAGACCGACCTGGTGGCGTCGACCGCCGACGGCCACATCGAGACGCTGCTCGTGGAGACCGGCGGCAAGGCGCTCAAGGCCGACCAGGTGCGGCACCTGCTCGGCTTGCTCGTCGGCTCGGACGTCACGTTCGACGGGGAGAAGGTCGAGGTGGTGGCCGACCCGGTCGAGTTCCCGGTCCGGGTCAGCGACGAAGGCACCGGCTTCAAGGTCGCGATGGTGCGGCCGCCCGGCGTGGACCGCCTGCTTCGGGGGGCGGCGCGGGTCGGCGACCAGCTCCGGCCGACGTCGCACGGCAAGCTCGACGCCGAGCAACGGAAGCGGATCGTCGCCGGGACGGTCTACCCGGCGACCGAAGCCACCTGGTTGGTCGCCGACTACCTGCCGCGCCTGCGTAAGCTGGTGCCGGTGATCGTCACCACCACCCGACTGCCCGACCCCGACGCCCTCATCCCGCGGGTGCGGGTGACGATGGTCGAGCGCGCCCACGGCCTCGAGGTCTACCCCGAGGTCGTCTACGGTGAGCCTCCGCTCGCGATCATCGAGCGGGGCATCTTCCGCATCCAGGGCAACGCGCTCGTCGCCCGCGACGAGAGCGCCGAGCGGAGGGTCGCCCGTGAGTTCGAGGACCGGGTCGGCATCCAGGTCGGCATCCGCAAGGTGCTCACGCCCGAACAAGCGGCGGAGTTCCTCACCCAGAAGGCCGGCAAGCACGAGGCCCTGGTCACGACCGACATCTCGGTGGACCGGTTCAAGGTCACCGAAGCCCCGCTGGTTCCACGGATCCAGGTCGATCAGGTCTCCGGCGGCTTCCGCCTCGAGGCCGAGTTCGGCCACGCCGGCAGCAAGGCCACCGCCGACGCGGTGCTCGAGGCGTGGTCGCGCGGCTCGCGCCTCGTGCGCCTGACCGACGGCGGGTTCGCCGAGCTGCCGGGCGACTGGCTGCGCCAACACGGCACCCTGCTCCGCGAGCTGCTGCGCGCGCGCGACACGACCGGGCGCGTCGATCGGGCCGCCACCGCCGCGCTCGTCGAGCTGCTCGACGGCGCCGAAGCCGACGTCCCGCCCGACCTCAACCGCCTCCGCACCTTCCTCGAGGGCGGCGACGGTCTGCCCGACGCGCCCGTGCCGCCCGGGTTCCTCGCGCACCTCCGCCCGTACCAGATGGCGGGCTACCAGTGGCTGCGGTTCCTCCGCGCCGTCGAGCTCAACGGCATCCTCGCGGACGACATGGGCCTCGGCAAGACCCTGCAGGCCATCGCGGCGATCGTCGACGCGGGCGGGCGGTCGCTCGTGATCGCGCCGACGTCGGTGTTGTCGGCGTGGCAGCGTGAGCTTCGGACCTACGCGCCCGATCTGCCCGTCACCACCTTCCACGGCACCGGGCGCGTGCTCGACGAGCGCGCTCGCATCGTGCTCACTTCGTACACGATCCTGCGCATCGACCTCGACATGCTGATGAGCCGCGAGTGGACCTACGTGGTGCTCGACGAGGCGCAGGCGATCAAGAACCCGGACTCGCAGACCGCCCGCGCCGCGCGCAAGCTCAAGGCGGCGCACCGCCTGTGCTTGTCCGGCACCCCGGTCGAGAACCGCCTCGAAGAGCTCTGGTCGTTGTTCCACTTCCTGATGCCGGGGTTGTTGGGCACGAAAGACGGGTTTCGCGAGCGCTTCGTCAACCCGATCGAAGCCGGCAACGAGCAGGCGCGCGCCGGCCTGCGCGCCCGCGTGCGCCCATACGTGCTGCGGCGGCTCAAGCGCCAGGTGGCGCAGGATCTGCCACCCCTCACCGACATCGTCGTCCGCTGCGACATGGAGCCCGCGCAGCGCCGCATCTACGACGCAGTGCGCGTCGCCGGCCGCCAGGACGTGCAGCGCGCGCTCGACCTCGGCCAGGTGAACACGCTGCAGGTGCTCGAGGCGCTGCTCAGGCTGCGCCAAGCGTGCTGCGACCCAGCGCTGGTTCCCGGCGTCTTGGAGACCAACGCCGATATCTCGGCGTGCAAGCTGGACCGACTCGAAGAGCTGCTCATCGAGATCGTGTGCGACGACCACAAGGCGCTCATCTTCTCGCAGTGGACGTCCTTGCTCGACCGCGTGGAGCCCCGGCTGCGCGCGCTCGGCATCCCGTTCTTGCGGCTCGACGGATCCACCCGCGATCGGGCGTCGGTTGTCGACCAGTTCCAGGATCCGGCGGGTCCGCCGGTGTTCTTGGTGTCGCTGCGCGCGGGCGGCACCGGCCTCACGCTCACCGCGGCCGACTACGTGGTGCACCTGGATCCGTGGTGGAACCCCGCCGTCCAACAGCAGGCGACAGACCGCGCGCATCGAATCGGCCAGGATCGCCCGGTGGTCTCGTACCGGCTCATCGCGGCGAACACCGTCGAGGAGCGCATCCTGGAGCTGCAAGACGCCAAGCGGGATCTCGCGGAGGCCGCGATCGGCGCCGAGGGTGGGTTCGTCAAGGCGCTGTCGAGCGCGGAGCTGCGATCCCTGTTCGACGCCGCATGACGCGACGTGACAGGTCGTACGCGCGCCGCTCGGAACCGACATGTTCGAGGTATGTCACTCAGCGCGGCGGGCCGGGTTGAATCTTCGGCGCGCGGGCTGCTATGATGAACCGGCCTGGGGGATGTGATGGCTAAGAAGGTCGACGACAGCAAGGGTGGGCTCAAGGCCCTCATCTTCTTCCTGCTCGCGCTGGTTGCCGGTGGGTCCGTGATCGTCGTCATCACGCAGCTCATCGCCAGCTACCAGAAGTCCATCGACGAAGGGACGAAGCCCGAAGAGACCGCGATGGCGATCATCGCCGCGCGCGACCTGTTCCAGGGCGTGAAGATCACCGAAGAGGATCTGGCCGTCGTGGAGATCCCCACGAAGTACCTGCCTCACAACGTGTTCGTCAGCGCCGAGCACGTCATCGGCCGCGTCCCCCGCGAGCGCATCCTCGTCAACGAGTACATCCGCGACGAGCGGCTGGCGGATCCGGAAGAAGGCGTCGGGCTCAACGCCATCATCCCGCGCGGCATGCGCGCGATCTCCGTCAACGTCGGCGGCGGCCGCGCGGTCAGCGGGTTCGTCAACCCGGGCAACCGCGTCGACGTCATCGTCACCATCGCCCCCGGCGACGGCACCCGCGAGCGCGAGACCCACACGGTCCTCCAGGCCGTGCCGGTGCTGGCGGTCAACGACCGCATGAAGGGCGCGAAGACGGGCAAGGAGGCCAAGCGTAAGCTCAAGCCGTCCGTCACCCTCGCGGTCACCCCGGAAGAAGCCGAGCAGGTCGGCCACGCGTCGGAGCTCGGCGAGATCACGCTCGCCCTCCGCAACGACCTCGACCTCGCGTTCAAGACGCTCGATGGCACCGACACCAGCGAGCTGTACGGCGACGAGCCGAAGCAAGAGGTCAAGAAGGCCACCGGCAAGAAGCCAGCCGCGGGCCCCGCGGAGCCGTCGGGTGGCACCCTGCAGATCTACAAGGGCACGCAGGGCAAGGAGCACCAGCTCGACGTGTCCGGCAACATCAAGTAGGCCCCCCCCGCGCAGGCCCACGGCGCCGCCCCCGAACACGGGGCGGCGTTCGTGTCTCAGGCCATCGGCGTTCGCCGCAACCGCTCGCGTCACGCCCCGGTAAGGGCCTTCCGGACGGCGTCTTCCAGCGACTCGCTCGCGACGCCGTCGGGTGGCGCCACCGAGAAGTCGACCGGGGACGACTCGGGCACCGACCACACCTTGTACTTGACCTCGATGACGAGCTCGAGCTGGGGCACCTCGAGGATGAGGTCCGACGGCATCAATACGCCGCCGACGTCCTGAAACAGGGCGTAGTCGGCGGACAACAGCAGGCCACCGTTCGGATCGGTGGCGTGCACGCGCCGCGGCGTGCCGTCGCTGGCGACGACGAGCTCGATGCCGGCGCCGTCGGGCCCGGGCAGCTTCACGGTGAGCGCGCCGTCGTCGCCGATCGACGCGGCGCTCGGGACCATCCCGTCGAACGGGACGTCGCCGACCAGCAGCGCGGCCAGCGTGTCGAGATCGGCGACGCCACCCGACGCCTCACGCACGACCGAGTCGGCCTCGGCCGCGAGCAGGTGCCGCGACGCGCCGACCAGCAGCGCCGACAGCCCGGTGCCGTCGGCGTTGATGACGAGCAGCGGCCCACCGAGCGGCCCCATCAGGTCGAACCGGACCTTGCCGGGGCGCTCCACCACGAGCCCAGCCCCGGTGGACGCCGCGAGGTCGAGCGGCTTGCTGCGCAGCCGGATGTTCATGCGTGCCTGCGCGAGATCCGGGACCGGGCGGGCGCGCGCCGCGTCGAGCAACGACGCCGGGAGCTCCGCGGGCGCCACCGGGGGCGGCAGCCGACCTCCACAAGCCACCGCGACCACCGCGAACAGCGCTGACCGCACCCGATCCCGCACGCGCCCCCCCAACCGCCGCTGACTACCCCGATTCGCCCCCGGCGTCGCGGCACGCCGCGCGGCGGGCAGAGCGCAGCGCGTGCAAGGCGTCGTCGCCGGGGCGGTTGGCGTAGGCGCGCTCGATCAGCGGCAGCCCGTCGCACAAGGGGCCGTAGCTGGCCGCCGCCACCAGCAGGTCGGGGTCGCAGGGGTGTGCGCGCGCGGCGTCGACCGACGACGCCGGATCGAGGCGGACCAACCAGCGCCACGCCACCAGGTCGGTCGGGTCGGCGGCGACGGCCACGCGCAGGGCGACGACCGCGTCGGCGGCGCGCTCCGAGGCGACCAGCGCCTCGGCGACCGCGGTAACAGGCGCGTCGTCGGCGGGGGGCTGCCCCGACAGCACCGCCACCCGCGCGCGCTCCGCCCGCAGCTCCGCGGCGT
>CAIUDO010000321.1 GCA_903897935.1 uncultured Pseudomonadota bacterium | reverse complement strand
TCACGTTCATGGGCAACCGCATGCAGCGCACCCAGGTCGCCGTTCAGACCTGGCGCGACGGCAAGATCGTGCGCGAGGTCTTTTACTACAAGGGCTGAGCGCCCCCGCTGGCGTGCCGCGGCGCTTGAGCCTACATCGTCGGTATGCTCACGCTCATCGCCATGGCCGCCCTCGCGGTCGACCCGTCCCCGTCGTGGATCGTCGTCTCACTCGACGATCCCGCCGCAATCGGCCCCGACGGCGCCCCCGTCGACGCCGCGCTCGCCGATGCGGCGCGCCGAACGGGCGTCGTCCGGTACGTCCCGGTGATCCCGCCCTCCCGCGCCCGCCGCGATCCGGCCGCGTTCGCCGCGCTGGGGCTCGATCGCCTCGTGCGCGCCGAGCTCCCCGGCGGCGACGCCACCGCCGCCATCGCCGCCCACCGTGCCTCGCCCGCGGTCCGCGACGCGTGGGCGGACGGCGTCGGTCGACCGGGCGCCGCCCCGAACGACCCGTTCTGGGATCAGCAGTGGTCGCTGCACAACGACGGCTCGTTCTCGCCCGACGGCGTCGAAGGTGCCGACATCGGCGCCCTCGACGCGTGGTCGCTCCTGCCGCCGTCGCCGGGCGTGCTCGTGGTCGCGGTGCTCGACACCGGCGTCAACCTCGACGAGCCCGACCTGCGCGACCGCTTGTGGTCCAACGCCGACGAGGTCGCCGGCAACGGCGTCGACGACGACGGCAACGGCTACGTCGACGACGTCGCCGGGTGGAATTTCGCCGTCGAGACGAACGATCCCGGCGACGACAGCGGCCACGGCTCGAACGTCGCCGGCATCATCGGGGCCGAAGGCGACAACGGCGTCGGCTACGCGGGCGTGTGTGACGCGTGCTCGATCATGCCGCTCAAGAACATCGGGCGGGACGGGTTCGGGTACTACACGTGGTGGGCGGCCTCGATCGTGTACGCCGTCGATGAGGGCGCGTCCGTGCTCAACATGTCGGAGTACGGCAGCACGCCGAGCCCCGACCTCGAAGCGGCGGTGGCGTACGCTGAGGCCGCTGGCGTCGTCGTCGTCGCGTGCTCGGGCAACACCGACGACGCCACCCCCGGGTACCCGGCCACCTACGCGTCGGTGATCTCGGTGGGCGCCACCGACGACCGCGACTGGCGCGCGTCGCCGTTCGAGTGGGGCGGCGGCAGCTCGTACGGGGCGTCGCTGGACCTCGTCGCGCCCGGCGACCTCGTGTACGGTCTGTCGAGCTTCGCTGGCACCTACGACTGGTACTGGTCGGGTACCTCGCAAGCGACCCCCCACGTCGCGGGGGTGGCGGCGCTGCTGCTCCAGGTCGATCCGTCGTTCACAACGGGTGAGATCCTCCGGCTGCTCCAAGAGGGCGCGGTCGACCAGGTGGGGGATCCCGCGGAGGACACCCCAGGATGGGACCGGTACCACGGGGCCGGCCGGCTCGACGCCGCCGCGTCGGTCGCGCTCGCGCTCGACGCGGACCTCGACGCGGACGACGACGGTCTGTCGTGGCGGGACGGAGACTGCGACGACGTCGACCCGGCCGCGTACCCCGGCGCTGAGGAGCGGTGCGACGACGTCGACCAGGACTGCGACGGCGACCTCGTCGAAGGGTTCGAGGACGCCGACGGCAACGGCCTTCCCGACTGCGCGGACGCCGATGGCGACGGGCATGGCCTGTCGACGGACTGTGACGACGCCGATCCGACCGTATACCCCGGCGCCGAGGACGTTCCGGACGACGGCGTGGACCAGGACTGCACGGGGCGCGACGCCGTCACCTGCCCGGTCGACGGGGACGGCGACGGGTACTGGGACGAGGTGCTCGTACCTGAAGACGAGCTGTGCGAAGACGGGGGCGCGCTCGTCGCGGGGGGCGACTGCGACGACCGCGACGCCAGCGCGTACCCGGGGGCCCCCGAGGACGTGTGCGGTGAAGACCTCGACTGCGACGGCGCGGTCACCGAGTGCGAAGGCAAAGGCTGTGGCTGCGCGACCGGCGCGGGGCCGGGCGGGCTGCTCGTCGTCGGCGTCGCGCTCCTGATCACGAGGCGCCGGCGCGCGTGACCATGCACCCGGACCAACGTGTGGTGCGCGGCCCGTACGAGTTCGCCGATCCCCTCCGGTGGACGCCGCCTCTGGCGGTCGGGGTGTACCGGGTCAGGTTCCCGGGCCCCACCCCGGTGTTCGACGAACCGTCGGCGGACTACGTCGTGAACCTGCCGACCTACGGGGTGTACCAGCTCGGCGGCCCGCGGGGCGCGTTGGTCGACGCGGGGCGGGTCGCCCTGTTCGCGCGCGGCGTCGACGCGCCGATCCGCCAGGTGAGCCCGCGGCACGGGGGCTTGTACCTGCGCGTGCGCCCAGACGTCGCTGCCGAGGTGACCGCGGCGGTGTTCGGGGACCGGGTCGCGCCTCGGGCGGCGTGGTCGCGGCTCGCGGCGGTCGGGCCGCGCGCGCGCTCGTTGTTCCTGGGTTTGTGCGAGGCGGCCCGTGATCTCGACGAGGACGCGTTGTTCGAGCGCGGCGTGGAGGTCGCGGAGGCGGTGGTGCGGGCGGCGTCGGAGGAGCGCGCGCAGGAGGAGCCGTCGTCGTCGATGGTGGAGCGCGTCTATGCCGTGCGGGCCCAGCTCGCCGCCGACCCCGGGGCGTCCGCCCCCCTCGACGAGCTCGCGGCGTCGGTCGGTTGGTCCCGGTTCCAGCTCGCGCGCGCGTTTCGGGCGGTCACCGGGCAGACCGTGCACGACGCCCACGACGCCCTTCGGCTCGGCGTCGCGCTCGATCGGCTGCGCGATCCCACGGTCGACCTCGCTGATCTGGCGTATGCGCTCGGTTATTCGAGCCACTCGCACTTCACGGCGTCGTTCCGTCGCCGGTTCGGCCGCGCCCCGAGCGCGTGGCGGCGCGCGGCTGCACGATTCTGACAGCGGGGCGCGCCGGGCGGGCGGTACGGGCGCCAGCATGGAGGCCCCATGCGAATCCCCGCGCTGTTCGTGCTCGTGGCGTGCGCCCCCCGGAAGCCCGTCGAGAGTGGCGCCGCGCCTACGGCTTCGTCCACCGCGTCGCCGACGGAGCCATCGCCGACCGCGCCGTCACCGCCGGTGCTGCTGGTGAGCGCCTACGCGACGGGCACGGTGTTCGAGGTGGATCCGGAAGACGGCGTGATCCTGGGGGACTTCGGCGCGGTCCCGGGGGCGCAGTCGGTGCGCGTCGGGCCGGACGGGGCGTGGTACCTGGTAGCCGAGCAGATCAACCAGGTGATCCGACGCGCCGACGGGGTCAACGCGCCGTTCGTCTTCGACGACCCCGAAACCGCCGACGACGAGACCGGCGGGCTGGTCGCCCCGACGTCCGCGGCGTGGGGCGCCGACGGCTTGTTGTACGTCGGCGGGTTCACCAGCGACGCGGTGCACCGCTATGACGCCGACGGTCGCTTCGTGGACGTGTTCGCGAGCGGACTCGACGGGGTGGACGCCGGCATGCAGTTCGGGCCGGACGGTGCGTTGTACGTGCCTTGTTTCGACGGTGACGAGCTGGTCGTGCTCGATCCCGTCACCGCGGAGGTGCGCGCCCGCTGGACGGACGGCATGGACGCCCCGCGCGGGTTGTGGTTCGCCGACGACGGCGCGTTGTGGGTGACGGCCTGGCGTGGGTGGCGGGTGGTGGCGATCGGGGCGGACGGAGCCCGCCTGCCGGACCTGCTGTACACGGCGTCGCCCAGCGGGTTGGTGGCTGGGGACGAGGGGGTGTGGGTCGGCACGGACCAGACCGACTTCATCACCCTGTTCGACGCGTCGACCGGTGTGGAGCAGCGCGTCATCGACGGCGCTGCGCTCGGCATGATCGGGGTGACTTCGCTCGCGTGGTTGTGACGTGGGACGTGTTGCTATGCGTCGCGGCAAGCGGGATACCATGAGCGTGTCGGAGGGTTCTGATGTCACGTCTCACGGCTCACGCTGATCGCTTCGGCGAGCGCGACGCTGCCCGCACCGGCTGATGCCGGCGTCGTCGCGGTGAGCTGCCCCCAACAGGCGAACAACTCGATGCGGTACGACCCACGTGGATGGCGGACATGGACAAGCGGAGGGCGTCAACCGGGAACTACGGCGGCCCACTGGATGAATGCTCGTCATCTGGTGGTGTTTAGGTGCTGCCAGGAACATCGGGCAACCCCGTGCTGGCTACCTGCAAGCAGGAGAACCGGAACCATCGAGAACGGCAACGAGTGCGCGATGGCCGGGGCTACGGGCATCCAGGGGTGGTATCGGGGGTATCCGGTCGTGGACGTCGGGGCGTTTCGTTGAGCCGCCTGGGCGGGTTCGTTTTCGTCGCGGTGGGGTGTGGGAGGACGGGACCGGGACCGGTGCCGCCGCTCGAGACGGCGCTGTGCGTCGAGGTGGTGGCGTACCTCGACGAAGACGGCGACGGGCACGGGACCGGCGACCCGGTGACCCTGTCGTGCGGGTTGGTCCCCCAGTATGTGACCACTGCTGGAGATTGTGACGATACCGACCGTGGCGTGTCGCCGGTGGCGTACGAGCGGTGCGGCAGCGGGGTCGACGAGGACTGCGACGGCGCGGTCGACGAGGCGCCCGAGCCCAACGTGATCCTGATGGACGGCTTCGACAGCGACTGCGTACTCGCCCACGAGCCGGGCGTCGTCACGGAGGTCGTGGCTACCGCGTGGCGTGGGCACATTCTGGAGAACATCGGCGATGGGCTGGCCGTGGGGGACTTCACGGGTGATGGCTCGTTGGACCTCCTGGCCGTAGGGAACCTCAACCCGGAGGTGGGGCTCGACCTGTATGGGGACCGCCGCGGGGGGGGCTACTTGGTGAGCGGGTTCCGGCAGCGTGGGCTCGACGCGGAGGCGGAGCACGCGGCGGCGTCGGTCCTTCTTGGGGGTATCGACGACGCGATTGCAAAAGCGTCGCAGGTCGGCGACCTGAATGGGGATGGGTACACGGATCTCTTCTTCGGTAGCATCGACTGGAAGCATCCCATCACCGGTGAAGACGGCTACGGGTACAGCGTGATGGGTCCCATTCCTCCCGGTGTCGTGTACATCCCCGAGGTGGGGCGCCGATTCGACAGTCACGAGGAGAGCGCGCGGCTCGCGCTCTCGTTCACGGGTCCCGGGGACCTCGACGGCGACGGCCTGGACGACCTCGTGCTCGGGGCACCCGGCAAGGGCAACATCCCGGCGGCGGCGGTGTACATCCTGAACGGTCCGGCCGAGCACCAGGTGCACGAGGCTCGTACGACCCTGCGTGGCGACGACGACGTGCTTGGGTCCACCGCCGCCGCCCTCGGAGACGTGACCGGCGACGGCGTGTCGGACTTCGGGGTTGGAGGCTCGTAGTTGAGCGGCGGCACGAGGTTCGGGGCGGTAGGGTACGTGGTGTCTTCGGTGCCGAGCGGAGAGGTGTACGTCGGGGACGTCGGGGACGTCGGGTACCGGGTGGGTGGGTTCACGGACGTGGTCGACACGATCGTGTACCTGCACGCCGGGGGCGACGTGAACGGGGACGGCCATCTGGACGTGTTGGTGTCGGTGGCCCAGCGGTCGGCGTTGGCGCTGATCCATGGTCCGATCCCTGAGACGGGCGAGCGCCACGTGTACACAGACCACGACGCGCTGCTGTACGAGTCGCTGAACTACGACTACCTGGAGTCGGTGTCCGCGGCGGACCGAGACGCGGACGGGTACGGGGAGCTGGTGATCGGTGAGGGATCGTGGACGCGGGCGGGCTCAGCATGTGACTTCGGCAAGCAGGACGGATGCAACGTGGGCGCAGTGTTCACGGTAGCGGGTCCGCTCGGGGGGCACGTGGACCTGATGGTGGAGGCGGACCGCATCGAAGGTCCAGCGCAAGACGGCAGGTTGGGCCAGTTCGTCCACGCCCCGGACGACCTTGACGGAGACGGCTTGGCGGACCTCGTGATCTCGAAGGGGTCCAGCACGGGGTCGCTGTACCTACTGTACGGGATGCGTTGACAGTCCTCCTTGAGGGTGGCGGTTGGGTGGTCGGTTGAACCTACGTATCGTACTGCTCATGGGATATGGCGATGACCCTCACCTTCTGGATATCGACCGCGTGCGCGGATCCCACGATCGACTCCGGTTCAGCTCCCACTGAGACAGGCGCCCCGGGCACCGAGGAGCTTCCTGCGCCGCCCTGGCCCACGCTTCAGGTCGAGGATGCGCCGATCCTGCTCGGTCGCGAGCCGTACGGGCGCCTCGGCAACGGCGTGTCATTGTCGAGCGACGGTTCGGTCGCGTCGGTGGACTCGTTGTTCCTGGGGACCAAGGGAGTGCGCGCGGAGGCGCGCGTTTGGTTCGCGGACGGAAGCGATTCGGCGACGCTCGTAGGTCCGGTCGACGGGGCGGGAGGGCGGACGCGGGTTTGGGAAGAGACCGCCGATAGCGGCTTCCGCGTCGCATGGGGTGTCACGTCGACGAGCGCTGACTCTGGGTCGATCTACTTGTTCGCACCCTTGGCTGCGGGGGCCGTGTCCGACGTCGCCGATGCGGCTGTGACCTTCAATGGTGGGAATCAGTCGCTATTGGGATTCAACTACCTGGTGTACGACGCGACCGCCGACGGTCTTGTAGATCTTGTTGCGACCTCGTATTACTGTGACGAGCATGACGTCGAAGCATCCTGCGTAGTAACCTGGGATGGCCCGTGGTCGTCCGAAGAGCACCTGGTGGACGCAGATCGGGTCATCGCAACCCCTCGGGGAAATTCGGGCCAGTCCGATGGTCTGTTGGTAGGCGACGTAGACGGGGACGGCGACACTGATTTGGTAGGGGGCATGTCCGACGATGCGGGCGACGGCATCTGGTGGGTCCCCGGCACCGACAGCCAGGCCACCACCATCCTCCGCGCGGACGACGACGGCGACATGGGCTACGACATCGACGTCGGCGACATCGACGTCGACGGCTTCGACGACATCATCACCGGAGGCCCGCTGTCGGGGGACCGCGACGGTCAGGTGGGCGTGTTCTTCGGCCCCTTCGACGGCACCCGCCTCATGTCCGAAGCGGACACGTGGTTCGTGTCCGCGCAGCCCCTTGCGTTCCTCGGCTGTAGCGTGGCCATCGCCCCCGACCTCGACGGTGACGACTCGGTCGACCTCCTGCTCGGCGCCTGCCAGGACCCGTACTACGGTGAGCCGTTCCCGGGGCGTGTGTGGGTCTACCCCGGCACCCTGCGCGGTCGCGTCGACACGTACGCCAACGCAACCCTCGACATCGTCGGACCCACCGACCGTGAGGGGTTCGGCACGGAAGTGGAGGTCGGCGACACGAACCACGACGGGCTGGACGACTTGCTGATCGGCGCCCCGCACGGCGTTGGTGAGACCGTGGAGGCCGGGCGTGTCTATCGCGTGGATGGCGCCGCGATCCGGGCCGCGACGGCGCCATGACGACGTCGGCTTCGCTCCGGTGCCGCGACGCTCACTCGAACTCGAGCTGTAGCTCGTCGCGGTCCCACGCCGAGCTTCCGTCGTCGCCGTTGACCGTCTGAACGACGGAGCCCGAGAGCGCGCCGTCGGCGGACACCGCGATCGCGATCCGCACG
>CAIUDO010000320.1 GCA_903897935.1 uncultured Pseudomonadota bacterium | reverse complement strand
GAGACGTGCCGGAGGCTTCTGGTATGCCGTCGGCAGGTCTCCGGAGACGTGCCGGAGGCTCGTGGTATGCCGCCGATAGACGTCGGGAGCCGGTCCCGGCCCGCGAACGCGGCGGTCCGCTGCGTCGGGGATCACCGTCGCGGGCACCACGCTCACGTTCGGTAAGCACTTCCTCGGCGCAATCATGGTGACTCGAGCCGTCCCGTGCCCTTGAAGGCTGCGGCGGGGGGGCCGGCTTTGACCTTTGTTCCGGCACCACTCAGCCCCGCGCGACGACGCGCGGGCCCTGACGTCGCGTTGTCACACCTCGAATGAGGCTGATGCCCGGTCCACCGACCGCCGCTCGTATCGATCGACGACGACTCGATACAGTGTCGGCAACGCGAGCAGCGTGAACAACGTCGACGAGACCAGCCCGCACACCATGACGACGGCGAGCGGTCGCTCGATCTCGGTCCCATGGAGGTCGAGGACCAAAAGCGGCATCATGCCGAGCATCGCCGTCCCGGCGGTCATCAGCTTCGGGCGCACGCGGCCCAGGCTCGCTTCGCGTACGGCGGCGTGCAGGTCGTGACCCGTCGCCCGCAGCGCGCGGATCTGAGACACCAAGACGAGGCCGTTCTGCACAGCGATCCCGAACAGACCGATCAGGCCGACCATCGACGAGACGTTCCAGGTCTCGCCGAACAACACCAGGCCGACGACGCCTCCCACGAGCGCGAGCGGCAGCGTCGCGAGGATCACCCCGGTTTCGAGTGCAGAGTCAAGCGCGAGGTAGAGGAGGATGAGGACGGCCACGAGCGCGAGCCCGATCGCCTTGACCAACGCCGCAGACGCCCGCTCCTGGCTCTCTACCCGCCCCCCGACGTCCCAGAAGTAGCCGGTAGGGAGATCGAGCCCGCCCATCGCCTCCTTCACGTCGTCGGCGGTCGAGCCCAGATCCCGGCCGGTGACGGCCATCTCGACGGCGATCCGGCGCGACCCGGCTTCGCGCTTGATCGCGCCGGGACCCGTGGTGCTCTCGATCTTCGCGAGCTTGCCGAGGGGGATGCGGGTTCCGTCGTGGCCGTCGACGAGCAACGACCGGATCCCGTCGACGCTGGCGCCACGATCGGGCCTCAGCTTCACGACGAGGTCGTAGCGTCGTTGCCCGATCCGGACCTCTGACACCGTCTCGCCGACGAGGCCGATACGCAGGGCGTCGACGACGTCTCCGGGCGTGAGGCCGACGCGCGCGGCGGCGCCGCGGTCCACGTCGACCCGCACCTGCGGCACCCCGGTGAGCTGCTCGGCGCGCAGGTCGGTCACGCCGTCGACATCGGACAACCGGCGCTCGACCTCCTGTGCGAGGCGTACCAGCTCGTCGAGGTCGGCGCCGAAGATGCGGACCGAGATGTCTGCCGGTGTCCCGCCGAGCCCCTCGTCGATGCGCATGCCGAGGGGCGTCGTGATCGCGGCGCCTACCCCGAGCACGTGCTCGAGGCGCTCGCGTACGTCGCCTTCGATGACGTCGACCGGCCGGCCGCGCTCGGGATGCAACAGCACCAGCACGTCGGAGACCGTGTGGGGCATGGGGTCTTCGGTGCGCTCGGAGCGCCCGGTGCGGCGGACCACCTCGACGACCTCGGGCACCTCCCGAAGCTCGTCTTCGACCCGGTGGTTCAGCCGGTCCACCGTCTCGAGGGACGCCTCGGCGGGCAAGAACGTCTGCACGAGCAGCGCGCCTTCGTCGAGCTCGGGCATGAAGTCGCGACCAACGAGCGCTGCGCCGAAGAACGTAGGTACGACCAACAACAACGAGGCGACAACGACGAGCGACGGGTGGCGGAGCGACACGTCGAGCAACGGCGCGTACGCGCGCTTGACCGTCCGGATGAGCAGGTTGTCGGGCGGCGCGTCGCCAGCCCCGCGCAGCAACCACCCGGAAGCGACGGGGGTGAACGTCATCGCCAGCACCAGCGAGGCCGTCATCGCGGCGATCACCGCAGCGGCGAGCGGCCGGTACATCCGGCCTTCGATGCCGCCCATCGCGAACAGCGGCAAGAACACCGCGACGACGATGAGGGTCGCGAACGCGATCGGTCGCCCGACCTCAGCAGCGGCTGCCGCCGCGGTAGCCTTCCGGTCGCGGTCGGGGTGTTCGGACAGCCGGTGTACGACGTTCTCGCACACGATGATCGAGGCGTCGACGAGCAAACCGACGGCGATCGCGAGGCCGCCGAGCGTCATCGTATTGATACCGACGCCGGCTTGTTCGAGGCCGATCGCGGCGAGCGCGATCGACAACGGGATGGTGACGGTGACGAGCGCAGCCGCCCGGATGTCGCCGAGCAGACCGAAGATTACGAGCACGACGAACAGCGCGCCGAGCGCCACCGAGCGGCCGACCCCGCCGAGGGCCGACCCGACGAGCTCGGACTGATCGTACACCACGCGCAGGTGTACCCCGTCGGGGAGGGTGGGTTCGAGCTCGGCGATCGCGTCGCGTAGCCCTTTCGAGACTGTGACTGTATCTGATCCGAACTGCTTCGATACGCGGCAGCTCACGACCTCCCCGGCGAGCCGGTGCGCGATGCCGCGACGGACCGCTGGCCCCTCGACGACGTCGGCGACCTCGCCGAGCAGCACCGGCACGCCTCCCTTGACCGCGACGACGGTCGAGCGCACGTCGTCGATGGTGCGGGCTTGTCCGACCGCGCGTACGGTCCACTCGGTGTCGCCGTCGACGACGAATCCGCCCGCGGCGTTGCGGTTGCTGCCCTCCGCGGCGTGCAGCGCCTCGTCGAGGGTCACCCCACGCGCGGACATGCGGTCGGGGTCGAGCTGCACCTGGAACTCTCGCAGGTAGCCGCCGAGTCGCTCGACCGCCGCGACGCCGGGCACCGCGATCAGGCGGTTCTTTACCTCGAACTCGGCCAGGTCGCGGAGCGTCATCAGGTCGGCCGTGCCCGGGTCCGCTTCGAGCGTGAACTCGAAGATCTCGTTGAGACGCCCGGTCAAGCTGCTGATCAGCGGGGGCTCGGTGCCGTCGGGCAGCGCGACCTGGGTGACCCGCTCGACGATCGTCTGCCTCGCTTGCAATACGTCTGCATCAGGTTCGAACTCGATCACGATCTGGGACACGCCGAGCTGGTTGTTGGAGCGGATTCGTCGCACCGCGGGCAGGCCGGCGAGGGCGGTCTCCATCGGCACCGCGATGGCGGCCTCGAGCTCTTCGGAGCCCATCGCGGCGTTTTGCACGATGACGCTGAACACGGGGGTGGACAGGTCCGGGAACACGTCGCGGTCGAGGCCGCGGAGCGCGTCGACGCCGAGTGCCACGCAGAGGAGCACGCCAACGGCGACGAGGACGGGGCGGCGGAACGACGCCGCGACGACGCGCGCGATGAGGTCGGTGCGGTCAGTGTCCGTGTGCATCACCGCCTCCCGCCTGCTTCTCGGCCTCGGCCTTGAGCAAGAACGCGCCGTCGAGCACCACGAGGTCACCGTCGGCGAGGCCCGACAGCACCTCCACCTGGTCGCCGAGGTCGCGGCCCCGGCCGACGGGCCGGACGGCGAACCGCCCCTCCGCGCGCGGCACGAAGGCGACCCATCCGTCGTCGAGCCGCTGCAACGCCGCCGATGGGACCGCGACCACGCCCGCGTTCGAAGCGAGGGGGACGCGGGCTTCCCCCGACATGCCCGGCCGAAGCAGACCGTCCGGATTGACGACGTCGAGCCGGACCGGGACGGTGCGGCTGGCGCCGTCCACCTCGGCGCCGACCAAGGACACGGTGCCCGCGAACGTCCGGTTCGGCAACGCTGCGAAGACCACCTCCGCTTGTGCGCCCAGCGTGACCCGCAGCGCGTCGCGCTCGAACGCGTGCACGACCAGCCACAACCGCGACGTGTCGGCGATCCGAAACAGCGTGTCGTGCGGGTCGACGAGGGCGCCGCGGCGCGCGTCGCGCGACAACACGACGCCGCCGACCGGCGCGCGCAGGGTCAGCGACGCGCCTCCGCTGGTCGCCGTGCCCGCGCCGAACGCGACGAGCGACGCCTCGGCCGCGGCGACCTCGGCCTCTTCGGCCTGGAGCTCGGCTTCGGCGACGCGTAGCTCGGCCTGCGAGACCGTGTCCGAGGACAAGCTCCGCTTTCGCTCCAGCGCGGCACGGGCGGTTTCGCGGTGGGCGCGCGCGGTCAGCAAGTCGGCCCTCGCGCGTCCGAGCTCGGCGGCGTCGAGCTCGATCAGGCGCGTGCCCGCTGCGACCGTCGCGCCAGGCTCGGCGAGGATCGTGCGGATCCGAGCCGGGACGGGCGACCCGACCTCGGCGTACCGCGACTCGTCGACGGTCAGCTCGCCGAGGATGGTGACCCGTTCATCGCCGGTGCCGGCGCGCGCGGTCGTGGTGGTGATGCGTAAGTCGCGGCGGGTGTCTTCGCCGATCACGAGCTCGCCGGGTGACCCTGCTGCCTCGTCG
>CAIUDO010000319.1 GCA_903897935.1 uncultured Pseudomonadota bacterium | reverse complement strand
GCCTCGACCACCGGCGAGCCTGCCGTCCACGCGCGCACGCTGGCGAACCGATCGTCGACGAGGTCGGTCGGCAGCCACGACGCGACGGCGAGCCCGGGGGCGAGCAGGGCCGCGTGTTGCCCGGTGCCGCACGCGAGCTCGAGCACCCGCGCGCCGGGTGGGACCGCGGCGCGCAGGACCTCGAGCAGCGGCGGGCCGTTGCGCTCCGCGGAGGGGCTGTGTTCGCGGGTCAGGGGAGGGTCCCGCCGTCCGCGAACACGTCGTCGATCCAGACCGAGTCCGACCCCGACGACACGCTGCCGTCCTTGTAGTACTCCCACTTGAACACGTGGGTGCCGGCGGTGACCGCCTTGGTGTGCAGGGTCCACCCGACCGTGCCGGACCACTGCCGGTCAAGCGCGCCGTCGACGTAGAACTTCAGGTAGTCGTAGCTGGCCTCGGTCGAGGTCTTGTACCAGAACTCCATCGTGCCGGGGTCGGAGTAGGTGAGGGTGACGGTCATCTCGGTGCGCTGGCTGTCGGCGATGTCGCCGTTGACGGCGGAGTACGCTCCGGCGTACTTCTCGAGGTTCGTGGTGAGCCATGGGCGCGCGGAGGTGTTGACCCACGCCGGGTCGAGGCCGTCTTCGAAGTCGTCGCGCCACTCCGCACAGTCGTTTCCGTCGCAGTCGCTGTCGAACAGGTCGCCGCACACCTCGAACTCACCGGGGTTGACGAGCGGGTCGAGGTCGTCGCAGTCGTCGTCGTTCGGGGCGCTCCCGGCGATGTTGACGCAGCTGTAGATCGGCGCGGGGTCGTAGACGCCGTACCCGTCGCCGTCACCGTCGGGGTACCAGTAGTTGTAGATCGACGCGTCGTCGGCGACGCCGTTGCAGTTGTCGTCGAGGCCGTTGCACTGCTCGGGGCTGCCGGGGGACACGTCCGCGGCGCTGTCGTCGCAGTCGGTGCCGTCGAGGACGAGCCCGGACAGACCGTCGCACGTCGAGATCGCGGTGGCCGGGTCGCCGAAGCCGTCGCCGTCGTCGTCGGTGTAGTACGTGGTGTAGGGCAGCACGTCGGGATCGTCGATCGTGCCGTCGCAGTCGTCGTCGAGCGTGTTGCACGTCTCTTCGGCGCCGGGGAACACGTCGACGTTGGTGTCGTCGCAGTCGGTGCCGTCTTCGAGCAGGCCGTCGGGCTGCTCGCACGCCATGACGGAGTTGTCGGGGTCGCCGAAGCCGTCGAGGTCGAGATCGTAGTAGAACGGGTAGTAGGTCAGCTCGTCGCGGTCGTCGACGGTGCTGTCGCAGTCGTCGTCGAGGCCGTTGCACGTCTCGCTGGCGCCGGGGTGCACGTCGGCGTCGTAGTCGTTGCAGTCGGTGGCGTCTTCGACGTATCCGGCGGGCTGCTCGCAACTGTCGCGGATGTTGGCGGCGTCGCCGAAGCCGTCGCCGTCGAGGTCGGCGTGCCACGGGACCGACGTGGTGGCCTCTTCGTCGACCTGGGCGTCGCAGTCTTGGTCGATGCCGTCGCACACCTCGGGCAAGCCTGGGTGAACCTGCGGGTTGTCGTCGTTGCAGTCGTCGAAGACGTCCATGACGTACCCGGAGAGGGCGGCGTTGGAGCAGTCGACCAGCGTGCTCGTGACGACGCCGTGACCATCGCCGTCGGCGTCTTCGTACCAGGTGACGGGCACGCACTCGTCCGGGTCGAGCCCGGTGTCCGGAGGCGGTGCTTCCGTGGGTTTGGTGCACGCGAGCGCGGTGGCGAGCAGGGCAGGGATGAGGGCGAAGCGCGGGCTCATGACGTCTCCTTGACGAGGGAGCTTATCGGAGATTTTTCATCTTCGCGAGCGCGCGTGCTCCACGATGTGCGGTCAGGTTCTGACCGCTTCAGCCCTTGACGTGCATAGTGAAGGTATGAAGCAGTTTGTAGGGGAGGAGAGAACGTTGCGCGCGAGGATGATGTGAACTAATGATCACCTGTTTTCGTGTTCAGTGGGGTCGAAGGGATGAAGGCGCTACAACGAGCCGATTTGGAGTCGAAGGCGGCGCGGATCGACGCGCTCAGGGCCGAGATCCGGACGATGGAGGGCGGGTCGGTGGGCGACTGTCGGCGCGCCCCGTCCGGGCTGGACGCGCTCGACGCGCTGACCGGCGGGTTGCCCGTCCCGGGGTTGGTCGAGATCAACGGCCCGCTGGGAGGGGGCGCGCATCGCTTGGCGGTGGGGCTCGTTGCGGCGGCGCTGCGGCTGGGGCGCCGCGTCGTGTGGGTCGACGGGCAAGGGTGGTTTCACCCGCCGGGCGCGGCGGCGCTCGG
>CAIUDO010000318.1 GCA_903897935.1 uncultured Pseudomonadota bacterium | reverse complement strand
GGCGGTCGGCCAGGCCGGGCTACCGCTGCACGAGTACAACGCGTCGGTGATCAAACAAACGGTCGGGGCGTCCGGGCGCGCCGACAAAGATGGAATCACCAGAATGATCCGAATGTTGCTCGGCGTCACGCCCGACGGCCCGGCCGACGTGTGCGACGCCCTCGCCATCGCCATCACCCACAGCCGCTGGGGCCCCGCGCGGGCCCTGCGCGCCCCGAGCCCCGCGTGATCGCCCGCCTCACCGGTCGGCTGGTCGCCGTCGACGGCGTGCGGTGCGTCATCGACGTGCACGGGGTCGGCTACGAGGTGCTCGCGCCCGCGCGCGCGGTCGCCCCGTGGCGCGACGCGGGTGACGCCGCCGTCGCGTACGTGTCCACCCAGGTCCGCGAAGACGCCATCACGCTGTTCGGCTTCTCGTCCGACGACGATCGCGCGCTGTTCGTGCTCCTGCTCGGCGTGACCGGGGTCGGCCCGCGCCTCGCGTTGGCGTGCCTCGACGGCATGACCGCCGACGCGCTCACGCGCGCCCTCGCGACCGGAGACGTCAAGCGGCTCGCACAAACCCCCGGGATCGGCAAGAAGACCGCCGAGCGCTTGGTGCTCGAGCTCAAGGACAAGGTCGGCGGCCTGAGCATGGTCGGCGCCGCGCCGGCCGCCCCCTACGCCCCGCGCGCCGCCGACCCGCTCACCGCCGCGCTCACCGGCCTCGGCTACGACCGAGCCGAGCAGGATCGTGCGCAAGCCGCGCTCCGTGAGCAAGACCTCGGTCCGGACAAGCCGATCTCCGACCGCCTGCGCGCCGCCCTCAAGGTGTTGTACAAGGGGGCCCCGTGACGAACCGCCTGACCGACCCTGGGGTGCCCGAGCCGTTCGATCCCGCGCTGCGCCCGCGCGGGTTCGGCGAGTTCGTCGGGCAGCGCGTGATCGTCGACAACCTCAAAGTGTACGTAAAGGCCGCGATCAACCGCCGAGAAGCCCTCGACCACGTGCTGCTCGCCGGGCCGCCGGGGCTCGGCAAGACGTCGCTGGCCGCGGTCATCGCCGCTGAGCTCGGCGTCACGCTGCGCACCGCGAGCGGCCCCACGCTGGAGCGCGGGGGCGACCTCGCCGCGCTGCTCACCCAGCTCGAGCCCCGCGACGTCCTGTTCGTCGACGAGATCCACCGCATGCCGCGCGCGGTCGAAGAGGTGTTGTACCCGGCGATGGAGGACTACGAGATCGACGTGATGCTCGGGCAGGGCCCCGGCGCGTCGTCGGTCAAGCTGCCGGTTCAACCGTTCACGCTGCTCGGCGCGACCACCCGCTCGGGCATGCTCACCGCGCCGCTGCGCGCCCGGTTCGGCATCCACCTCACCTTCGACCTCTACGCCCCCGAGGAGCTCGAGCGCATCGTGGTGCGCAGCGCCGAGAAGCTCGGCGTGGTGCTCACCAGCGACGGCGCCCACGAGCTGGCGTGGCGCGCCCGCGGCACCCCGCGCATCGTGAACCGGCTGCTCCGCCGGGTGCGGGACTTCGCTCAGGTCGAAGGGGACGGCACGATCGACCGCGCGGCCGCTCGCTCGGCGCTCCACCGCCTGGAGGTCGACGAGCTCGGGCTCGACAAGATGGACCGCCGCATCCTCGAGACCATCGCGGTGAAGTTCTCCGGCGGCCCCGTCGGGCTCGACACGCTCGCGGCCGCGATCGGCGAGTCACCCGACACCATCGAAGAGACCTACGAGCCGTTCCTCATCCAGAGCGGCTTCTTGCAGCGGACCCCCCGCGGTCGCATCGTCACCCCCCGGGGCTACGACCACATCGGCGTGCCCCGCCAACCCGAACAAACGAGCTTGCTTTGAGTCGGATCCTCCTGCTCTGGGTCGCCGTGACGGCGACGGCCTGCATCGGCGGGCACTCGGTCAAGGTCAACGGGCACAGCGTCAGCATCGAGATCGCGGCCGACCCGGAGGCGCGCGCGCTCGGGCTGATGAACCGCGACAGCCTGCCCGCCGACAGCGGCATGCTGTTCGTCTACCCCGACGAGGCGCCGCGCTCGTTCTGGATGAAGAACACCCGGATCCCGCTGTCGATCGCGTACGCCGACAGCACCGGGAAGATCGTCAAGATCGCCGACATGACGCCCTATCAGGAGCGCCCGGTGCCGAGCCTGTACCCGGCGAAGTACGCGCTCGAGGTCAACAAGGGCTGGTTCGAGCAGCACGAGATCGTCGCCGGGGCCATGATCACCGGCCTGCCGAGCGTCGACGCGAAGTAAGGGGGGGTCCAAACAACCTCCTCGTTCCGCTGCCCCCGGCGTCACCGAGCGTCGGGTCACACGTAGAAACCCCGGTCCGTCGAGGCTCCGCGCGTCACGCGCCGACGTCACCGCGCCCGCCGCG